>CAINDV010000846.1 GCA_903847485.1 uncultured Verrucomicrobiota bacterium | reverse complement strand
CAGATGTTAATGGATGGCAGCCTCGTGGCGGATCATGCCAACGCCGCCGTCATTTACTCCAAGAAATACATGTTGGACGGCAAGCCGGAGAACTGGAAGGGCGTAACCGACAGCATTGATCTGTTGCTGAAGAATTACGCCGACCTCCGGAAACTGGCTCAGGACGACGCGGATCGGCAGAAGATAGACGTTGCCGAGAAGGCCACGCAAGAATACCTGACCGCCGCCAAGACTTGGGTGGAAAGCGACAAACAACTCAAAGCCGCTGCCGTCACGATGGATGGCGGAGGTGACACAGTCGCCACTGCTGCCGCCGCCTATTCCGTCGCCAAGACCACCCGCACCGACAAGGTGGCGGATGGAGTGTTCATCGTCGCCAGCATCGCCCAGAACGCGCTCGAAACCCGGTTGGCCGCGCGCCGGTATATGTTGACCCAGGAAGCCAAGGATTGGACCGCCATCACCGACGGCATCAGCAAGCTCAACCAGCTTTACGCCGATTTGCGCAAAGTCTCGCTCACCACCGAAGACCAGCAGCGGATTGACCGCGCCGAGAAAGCTACCGGCGAATACCTCACGGCCGCCAAGGCGTGGGTCCAGAACGATGACACCCTCCGCAAATCCATCCTGCCCGAAATGCGGACCATCGGCACCACCGTGCTGAGCACCGCGCAAACGGCGGAAAACGACGCCTGGAAGTCTTCCAACGCCAGCAGCGACACGGTGACCGGGATTGTTACCCAATCCAAGCTCATCGCCGTTATTATGTTGATCTTCGGCATTGTGATAGGCGTCGGGGCGGCCATCGTTATTACCCGCTCCATTACCAGGCCCATCAAAGTGCTGGCCGACACTCTCTCCGCCGGTGCCGACCAAACCACCTCAGCCGCCGGGCAAGTCTCCGCCGCCAGCCAATCCCTGGCCGAAGGCGCCAGCGAACAAGCCGCTTCCCTGGAGGAAACCAGTTCTTCGCTGGAAGAGATGTCCAGCATGACTAAGCGCAACGCCGAAACCGCCGGCAAGGTCAAGGAGTTAGGCAGCCAGGCGCGTCAGGCCGGTGACTTAGGCGTGCAAGATATGACTGCCATGGTGGCGGCGATGGATGACATCAAACGATCCAGCGATGACATCGCCAAGATCATCAAGACCATTGACGAAATCGCTTTCCAGACCAACATCCTAGCCTTAAACGCCGCCGTCGAAGCCGCCCGCGCCGGTGAGGCCGGCATGGGCTTCGCGGTGGTGGCGGACGAAGTTCGCAGTCTCGCTCAACGCTGCGCCCAAGCGGCCAAGGAAACCGCCGGTAAGATCGAAGACGCCGTGCAAAAGAGTGCCAAGGGCGCGGAGATTAGTGCCAAGGTAGCTAAGAGCTTGGAAGAGATCGTCGGCAAAGCCCGGCAGGTGGATGAGATGGCCGGCGAAGTCGCCGCTGCCTCCCAAGAGCAAAGCCAGGGCATCTCCCAGGTCAACACCGCGGTTACTGAGATGGACAAAGTTACCCAATCCAATGCCGCCAGCGCCGAAGAAAGCGCCAGCGCCGCCGAAGAAATGACGGCCCAGGCAGAGGCGTTGAAGGAAGCGGTGACGGAACTGCTACGCATGGTGGATGGTCATAAGGTTGCCCTAGGACATACGGTAAAACCTACGGTGGCGCGGACTGTCCCGCACACCACGGTGACGGCCACGACCCGGACGGCGAAAGCCACGGTGCGCGCCAACGGCACCGAAGCATCCGCCCGGACGACTAAGCCCACCGCCCCGACGTTGGCCGTGGCCAGTGGCCGCAAGCCCGGCGGCATCCCCTTGGAAGGCGACTTCAAAGACTTCTGAGTTCATAGGTCAGTATGTGTTGACGCCGGAGATGGGATTCGTCCTGTCTCCGGCGTTTGGCTTTGGCCGAGGAGACTCAGAACTCCTGAGAGCGTATTTGAAAAGTCCCCCAGCGGTAGGGCGAGGCTCCTGGCGAGCCTTAGCGACAGCGGCAGTG
>CAINDV010000845.1 GCA_903847485.1 uncultured Verrucomicrobiota bacterium | reverse complement strand
TCATAGGACCCGCGGGAACGTCGGGCGCCGGCAGGGAGACAAAATCCCCCCGGCACGCCGGTTCGCAGCGCCGGGTAAAGCGTTCAGCCGCCGCCACCGGCTGCGTAACCCCATCCCCAAATAGTGGCGAATCCGCCGCGGTGCCGCCCTTAGCAGGCTCTTTCGCGACTTGCTTTCCGCGGGCTTGAGAGCTACAAGGGCGTTGCGATAAGTATTCACTGGATGACATCTATCAGTTCACACGCGCCAACCATACGAAAGAGCCAGCAATGAAAACGAACAGACTTGGGACAAACCCCAAATCCATCCTGAAACCGATCTTGCCAACCATCGCCGCCGTAGCGGTCGTGTTGGCCGGAGACGGCACCGGGAAAGCCCAGACCACGAACGACTGGAATTACAAATTCGCCTACACGCTCGGCGTGCAGGCCTATATCTACGGTTTTCCCTGGATCAACATGGCCCAGTACCGCTGGCTTTGGGTCACCCAGCCGCCCACGCCCGATAATGATCACCCATACGCCCCGCTGAACAAATTCTGCCACTCGACGACGCTCAAGGATGCTAGCTGGCAGGGTGGCGGCAGCCCAAACACCGACACGCTCTACTCCTCGGCCTGGCTCGACTTAACGACCGAGCCGGTGATCCTGTCCGTGCCGGCTATCGCCCGGTATTATACGTTTGAGCTGGCGGGCTTTGATTCGGACAACTTTGCCTATGTGGGCACACGCGCCACCGGGACCAACGCCCGGAATTACCTGATTGCCGGCCCGAATTGGGTGGGCAATTGCCCGGCTAACGTCACGCCGCTGACCAACTCCCGAACGCCCTACGTCATGGTCGCGGGCCGCACCTTGGTCTATGACGCGGATGACCTGACCAACGTTTATGCGATCCAAGCCCAGTATCGGCTCACCCCGCTGAGCTACTGGGGGACAACCAATGTGCCGCCCGACAATCGGAACGTGTGGGCGCCCTACAACCAGACCGATGGCCTAGCGCCTTGGAGGACGATGAACCGGGCAATGACGGAAAACCCTCCCAACGTGCCCAGCCAGCAGGGCTTGGTGGACTACTTCGCCCAAATCGGCGTGGGGCCGGGCCAGGATGTGGATACAATGGACGACACCACCAAGGCTGGCCTCAGAGACGCCGCCCGCGATGGGTGGATTATGCTCAACCAGTACCAAACCAACCCGCCCGCCTCATTCTTCGTGACCAACGGCTGGATATATCCGCCCCCGGACCACGGCCACGCCGGACAGAGCAATGACTTCATGCTGCGCGCCGCTGCCCAGAGCCTTCAGGAGATCGTCGGAAACGACGTGATAGAAGCCGTTTACCTGGGCAATGCGGGGCGCGATGCCAACGGTCGGCCTCTCAGCGGCGCCTACACCTACACGATAACCTTTCCCTCCAACGGTCTGCCCGACGTCGGCGCCTTCTGGTCACTCACCATGTACGGAGCAGACAACAACTTCGTGAGCAACTCCATCAACCGCTACAAGGTCGGAACCTACCCAACCAACCTGCTGGCCACGAACACGGACGGCACCCTGACCATCTACATCCAGCACGCCTCGCCGCCTGCGGACAAAGCGTCCAACTGGTTGCCGGCACCAGCCGGCGGGTTCCATGTGAATTTGCGGCTTTACCTGCCCGGATCGAACATCGTGAACCAGACCTGGGGGCCGCCGCCAATCCTGAAGGTCCTGTCGCCAACAAGCCCAGTCCTGCGAATCCAAGCCTTCACCGACAATGTGAGAGTCACTTGGGCCGACGCTGCTGCATTGCGGTTCCTGGTTCAGTTTGCGACCAACCTCCCGGCCAGCGACGCGATTCCATGGACGACCATGCCCGGGGAAGTCACTTCGGCGGACGGCAACTACAGTTTCGAAGACAACTGCACAGCTCCATTCCAATACTACCGGGTCCAGCGGCTACCCTAAAGAAGACTGCCTGCAAAACTGGCGAAGCCGCGCCGGAGGAAGCAGAAACGCTGCTTCCGGCACGTCGCCCGGAGGACGAAGGCCGGGATTTATGGCGGACCATGTAACAACGACGCTCAGCACTCGCAGCTCGGCCCCGGCTCGTTCTATACTTGACGCCATAATAGATTGCGGATTATAGCCGACAGAGGCTGGCCAGTTCAGCGTTGGGCTCCGACCATTTGGCAAACTGCGCCTCGACCGTCTCTACCACCCTCGCCAGCTTCGGAAAATACACGTTGTGGAGGCAGTTTCTTCGGGCCCGCTTCCACACCCGCTCAATCGGGTTGAGTTCCGGGCTGTACGGCGGCAAGAAATC
>CAINDV010000844.1 GCA_903847485.1 uncultured Verrucomicrobiota bacterium | reverse complement strand
GGCTCCGGCGTGATCGAGGCCGGGTGCAAGTCCGTCATCGGCCAGCGCCTCAAAGAGTCGGGCATGTTCTGGACGGAGGCCGGCGCCACCAGCGTCTTGAACCTCCGCCTGGCGCTCAAAAGCAACCGGTGGGATGAATGCTGGGATCGCCTCAACAACGCCAACTATCTCAAAGTCAAACTCGCCGCCTGAACAAAGTTACTCTGCGGTCACGCACCCACTGAGCGCTGCGCGGTTCAAGGAGCATTGCTTTTTTGCCGAGTTAGTCACGCGTCAAGCGTAACCACTGGAAGTGATGGTGCAATAACTTTCTTCATTTTTTGCCAGTCCGAAGCAGCGGCCCCCGTTTTCCCTGGCGGAAGGCTCGGGGCCGTCGGTTTTCGGCTTCAAATACCTGCTGAAGTCCACCACCTACCTCACGACTTGGCAGGACGCCGGCACGCTGGTTCCGAAAGGCTCGGCAGGAGCCTCGCCCTACCGCTGGGCGACTTTTCAAACACGCTCTAAGACACCTTCCCCACACGAGCACCGAGGTTCAGGACTTCCTACCGCTTCCGCGGGCGCTGCTGCACGGACCCGTCAGCCATAGCCTCGTTGTTGTGGATCGGGCAGCGGACCAGCACTTCCTCGGGGTGAGTTTCGTCAATGTTGGTGCCCGACCGCACTTGATAGGAGACGTTCCCAGCTCCGAGGCTCGCGAAATCCAGCGCGGCCGACTTCGACCTATCATCCGGGCAGACGAGGATCTTTGGGGTGTTCAACTCATTGGACATGACCTGAAAGTGCCGCCATGAGTTGGCGTCGAAGCCCTCAGCATCCCGGGCGCAGAAGTCGAGCGTGCCGCCCTCCTTCGCGGGAACGTTGAAAGGGAACCTGTCTTTGTTGTCCATGGACCAGAGCCTGAGCGACATACCAATCTGTTTCAGATTGTTGACGCAGTTGATCTGTTGGGCTTTTTTGGGGGCTGAGGCCAAAGCCGGAAGTAACAGGTGCGGAAGTAACAGGCTAAACATGACAGCCGACACCAATAGACTGGCATAACCTGTAACGTAACCAGCGATGGCCAGACCAGCGCCACCGTATTGGTCCGGCTGCTTCCGGGCGCGCTTGTGAGCGATATGACCGAGGATGATGGCCGGAATGCCGGCCAGGAGGCCCAAGCATGTCACTGACAGAATGCCTAACACCAAGCTGGCGACGGCCAGGCCAGAGCTCTTTTTGATAGTTTCCATAGCTTTTTGCTAGATCTTAAACGACCCGACCGCGAGGCAACAAGGCCCTTTTTTCAGCGCCCGCAGCTCCGGTCGGCGGACTTCCGCGCCGCCGGGCACCAGCACATCAGCAGGCCGCAGAGCAGGATCAGGCCGGCGTTCTCAACCAGCTTGTAACAGATGAAGACCTTGCCCGCACCGCAGCCGCAGTCGAAGCTGATCGCGCAGAACGGGAGACTGCCCGCCGCGTGCAGCAGCAGGGCGTGCCGCCATACCAGCACGGTGAAGGGAATCAGCATGGCCACCAACACCAACGCCGTGCCGCGCACCGCCAGACCAGCGAGCAGGAGCAGCCCGCAGAAGGCCTCGAACCACGGCAGGCAGGCGCCGATGAGGTTCAGCAGCAACGGGTTTTGCACCAAGTCGTACTGCCGGACCAGCTTCATAAAGTCCTCCGGGGACTGCGCCTTGATGAGGCCCATGTAGAGGAAGAGCGCACCCAGCAGCCAGCGCACGGCCAAGGCGGTCAGGCGTTGACGCGCCGGTGTGGAGAGAGAGTCGCTCATGGCTTGGCGGGGAGGAATTGACCGCTTCGCCGGGTGCCAGTCTCGACGGGTTGTCCCGCCGCCTGCCAGTCTGTGAGGCCGCCGGCGTAGATGAAGAGTCGCTCGCGTGGCACGCCGGAGCCGGCCAGTGCGAGCGTGGCAAACTCGCTGTCTTCGCAATCACCGCCGGTGCAGTAAACGACTATGCGGGCCGCCGACAGGCAGGCGGGGAGCACTACCGCGACGGAGGTTTCGGGCCGGTAGTGGTCGAAGGCGAAGGCCCCAGGGAGGTGGCCGGCCCGGTAGTGTTCGTCGTTGCGGGCGTCCACGAAGATGACTTGTTCGCTGGCGTATTCGGGGCTGGCGAAGAGTTGGGCCACCGTTTCCCGCGGAAGAGTTTGCAGTCCCTTGGCGTGGAGCCGGGCTTCGGGCGAAACGCCGGGCAGCGGCTGCGGGGTGGCGGTCTGGTTCGTCGCAGGCGGCGGCTTGGGGAAGTAATCGCGTGTTAGCTTGAGGCCGGCGGGCGAGAGTTGATTGGCCAGCAGGGCGAACAAGCTGCCGGCCACCGTCACCGACAGCGCTTCCACGGCCAGTCGCTTGACTTGAAAACGGCCGGAACCGCCCGCCGTCCGGGCCGGTTGGGGCGTCATTGCGGCGGGGCGGGTGGCGGCACGGGCCGGGGCGGAAGCGAGAGCGGTGGGCGGGTGAGGCGCTGGGGCAGTGTGGTGCCAGGAGGCGTGCCGGGAGACATGCCAGGCATCATGGGAATACCCTCGGGCGGGCGGGCAATGGAAGGCGGCGGGGGCGGCACAGGTATCGGTGCAGGCACCGGCATAGGTGGGGCGACTTGCGGCGGCTGAATGATGGGAATGTTCATCGCCGGCATGCTCGGATGGGTGGTCTTCAAACTTACTGAAGCGGTCTGGCCGCCGGGCAGTTGAAAGCCCGCGGGGAAGGTCAGGCTGACATTAAACACGCGGTTGGACTGTGCCTCGCGCACTTGCAGTTGCACATTGGGCCGGTTGACGGAGGCATCGGCCACGCGCATGGCCTGGGTGCTGTTATTCTGGACGATGATGGTGTATTGCACCGGCGAGGCGAGCGGACCGGCGGGCAGGAAAACCTGGCCCGGCGTGGCGGTGACGGGCGGTTGCACGATGGCCAGCGCGGTGACGTTGATCACCGGCAAGTTGGTCGAGGAGGTCTTCACCGTGATGGCGGCCTGAACATTCCCGGCGGGCAACGGCGTGACCGGTGTGATCCGCAGGTCAAATTCCTTGCCGGGCTGGACGGTGACGATTTCGACGCGGAAGGACGGGGAGCTGACTTGCGGCGGGGAGAGTTCGAGGGGTTGTTCGAGGTTGCTGGTGATTTTCACCGTGCGCACCTCGTTGCTGGCAGCATCCGGGGCGACGTTGAACATGACGAAGGGGGGCGCCACGTCAATGGCCTTCCAAATGGTGCCCCGGACTTGCAGTTGGATGAGCGACTGGGCGGGGTCGTTGCAGGTCACGCTAATAAATTTGGTGACCGGTCCGGCGAAGTTGGCCGTGTTGACTTGGAGCGGGATGACGCCGGTCTTGCCGGGGGCGATCTGATGCTCCCAGGTGCCGGCAGTGGTGCAACCGCAGGTGGGCCGCACCTCGTTGATCTCCAAAGTCTGATTGCCGACGTTGGTGAAAACGAAGTCCGCGCGGACGATTTCACCGGCGCTCACCTTGCCGAAATCGTGAACGGTGGAGGCGAACTGAATCTTAGGCGCACCTTCCGGGGCGGTGACTGGGGCGGCGGCCGGCGCGGGCAGCGGAAGCGTAATAGGGGCCGGTTGGGCGGGCGCGAGGAACGTGCCGAGCCACAAGCAAAGCCCGGCATCGGCCAGGCGGAGAAGGAAGCGGTGTGTCATAATTTTGTGCAAACTAGCAGACCCGTGCAGAAACGCCAGTCTGAGTTCTCTGCGTGGCGGTTGGGTTTGCGGGCCAGTGGCTGTCCCTCCGGCGGGCCGGGCGCTTCCGCCGGGGAGCCGCACCCGAGCCGACTGCGGCGGGAGGTCGGTGCCGCAGTTGTGGCCCACACGAATGGCCCCGTGTTCACAAATGCGCGGGTTCGCAGAAAATAACTTTGACCGCGCGCGGCCCTCTCCGTAGATTACCCGCCCGGTTGGGTTGGGGTCGTAGCTCAGTTGGTAGAGCGCGTGAATGGCATTCACGAGGTCAGGGGTTCGATCCCCCTCGGCTCCACCACCCAAACCGCCAGTTACGGGCTTGGCTCTGCTTGGGGCGGCCCCGGCGCTAGGATGCAGGCGACACTTTGGGGGGCGGGTTCTCCGCGCAGCCGATGGCCACGAGCGGCAGTACCCACCGCGGTCTACCCATGAACCATGCGCACTCAGTTGGCTTTGGGCTGGAGAACCAGGTTGTATTTGCGTGCGAGCTTTTGGAGCAGGTGTTGTTCGGTCCGGGCGACTTGTTCTTCATATTTCTTGAGCCCCTGTTCGACAT
>CAINDV010000843.1 GCA_903847485.1 uncultured Verrucomicrobiota bacterium | reverse complement strand
GGAACCAGGCCCGCAGTTCCGCGTCATTGGCCGGATAGTCATGCCCAGCTTTGAGGCGGGGCGCCAGTGGTTGCGTCGACACCCCCACATCTTGTACCTACCGCACTCAGATGGACACCCCCTTAATTTATTCTATGCGGTCTATGCGTTCCTTTGCGGCTCAACTGCTCTTTTTAGGTTCATTCAGTCTGGCATCGCCCCATTGGTTGCCGCAGGCTACCAATGCCGTCGGCACGGGCGGAGTGCTGGTGTTCACCAACACGCCGGATGCAACCACTAATAAGTTCTGGCGCATTCGCTCTGCCGTAAGGCCAGCATTGACGGACTTTCAATCCCTCCCAACACAGGCCTTTCCATCGGGCGGACTTTCTGCCCGCGAATAACCAAGCCGGTACGGTGGTTGCCGCTTGCCTGGCTGATAGGCGCGCGAACGAACTGGCAAGGCTCGATCTTAGAAGTATCTATGCCGTTGGCGGTAGGGCGAGGCTCCTGCCAAGCCATGCTGGGCTTGAGGAGCGGGCGTCTGGCCACCGCTCTGTCCGGAGTCATTGTTCGATGACTGGCCACCGCAATTGATAACAGCGGCGGAACCCGCGGCAGACGCGGCTCGGCAGGAGCCTCGCCCTACCGGCTGTTGAATGGATACGGCTAAGCTCCGCTCCCGCTCGCTCAGCCCTTGACCCGGATTTCGCCTTGGCGGTGTTGGCGGAGCAGTTCGATGTCCGCGTCCACCATCAGCTTGGTAAGTTCCTCAAACTTAGTCTTGGCTTCCCAGCCGAGCTTTTGCCTGGCCTTGGTTGGGTCGCCGATAAGTAGTTCCACCTCGGCGGGACGTAAGTAGCGGGGATCAATCTCGACGTGTTTCTGCCAGTCCAGACCGACGTGGGAGAAGGCGACTTCGAGGAATTCCCGAACGGAATGTGTCTCCCCGGTGGCCACGACGTAATCGTCCGGCCCCGGTTGCTGGAGCATGAGCCACATGGCCTCGACGTATTCTTTGGCAAAGCCCCAGTCGCGCTTGGCGTCAAGGTTGCCCATGAAGAGTTTGTCTTGCAGGCCAGCTTTGATCTGGGCCACGGCGCGGGTGATCTTGCGGGTGACGAAGGTTTCGCCGCGGCGGGGCGACTCATGGTTGAAGAGAATGCCATTGCAGGCAAACAAGCCGTAGGACTCACGGTAATTGACCGTGATCCAATAGCCATAGACCTTAGCGCAAGCGTAAGGGCTGCGCGGGTAGAAGGGCGTGGTCTCCCGCTGCGGCACCTCCTGCACCTTACCGAACATCTCGCTGGAAGAGGCTTGGTAGAAACGTGGCTGGATGCCGGTCTCGCGGATCGCTTCGAGCAGGCGGACGGTGCCGGTGGCACCAATATCGGTGGAGTATTCGGGACTGTCGAAGCTGACGCGGACGTGGCTCTGGGCGGCTAGGTTGTAAACCTCCTCGGGCTGGATCTTGCCGATCAACCGGGCCAGGGCGCTGGCATCGGACAAATCGCCGTAGTGCAGAGAAAGGCGGTTGCGACCGGAATGCGGGTCGTCGTAGATGGGATCAAGGCGGCCCGTGTTGAAGGTGCTGGCGCGGCGAATAATGCCGTGAACCTCGTAGCCTTGGCCGAGGAGTAACTCAGCCAGGTAGGAGCCATCTTGCCCGGTGATGCCGGTGATTAGTGCTTTCTTTGCCATAACCTGGGGGGTAGCTTCCTCAAACTGTCCCGGTGGAGCAAGCCTGGAATCAGCGGAGGCACTGGGTTAGGGAACCCGGGCCTCGCCTCCGTAGTGACGGCGGCGTCTCGCCGGCTAACGTCTGGCGAGTGTCTCGCTTGCTGTGCCGTTCGACAACCGGGGCGGTTGTCGGGATGCTGGCAGCCGGGACGGACTGCCCTACTAATACTGGCATACTTGCGGCGGTGAGCGGCTGCGCCCCACTTAGTTGTCGGGGGGGGGCGCGGGTTCGGGCGGCCGGCCTAAGAGCGTGTTTGAAAAGTCGTCAGCGGTGGGGCGAGGCTCCTGCCGAGCCGTTCGGCAGGATCGCTTTGCCGCTGCCATCGAAGCTCAGCAGGAGCCTCGCCCTACCGTTGGACGACTTTTCAAACACGCTCTAAGTTCACAAACTCATTGATTTGCGGCGCGTTCCGCGTAGCTTGCGGCCGCGTATGGTTCTGATCATAGATAACTACGATTCCTTCACTTACAACCTAGTGCAGTATCTCGGCGAGCTGCGGGCCGAGATGCGGATCTTTCGCAACGACCAAATTACTCTCGATCAGGCCCGCGCGTTGAAGCCGGAGCGGGTGCTGGTGTCGCCGGGGCCGTGTTCGCCGCGGGAGGCGGGGCTGTCGAACGAGATTATCCGCGAGTTCGGGTGCCGTGTGCCGCTCTTCGGCGTTTGCCTGGGGCACCAGTGCATCGGGCACGTCTTCGGCGGGAACGTCATCGTGAATTACCGCATGATGCACGGAAAGACTTCGCCGATTCATCACGACAGCCAAGGGTTGTTCGCAGGGTTGCCCAGTCCGTTTGCCGCGACGCGGTATCATTCGCTGGTCATTGAGCGCGCTTCGATGCCGGACTGTCTGCAAGTGACGGCGTGGACCGACGAGGGCGAAGTCATGGGGGTGCGGCACAAGGAACTGCCGATCCACGGAGTACAATTCCATCCCGAGAGTATTCTCACCGAAAGCGGGCGACTGATGCTCCAGAATTTCCTGAAGCTCAAAGCCAACTGAATGGGAAGGAAGTACGAAGGATGAACCTGGAAACGGCAGTCGAACAACAAAGGAACAAAGACACAAAGGCCGAGTCACAATGCCAGCCTCACCGTTTGCCTCCAGCCAGAACATTCCTCCGGCAGGCGAAGCCGCGCACACCCCGGTTATTGGTTTCCAACCCGGCCTTGGTTGCTTTGCTTCTTTGTTGTTCCTTTTCCAACTGCCGAATCCAGGATGAAGTATGAAGGTTGAGCCAGCGGAGGTGGTGGTTCAACCTTCAACCTTCACACCTCATACTTTCCCCCTTGGCTCGCTATGTTCATGCTGAGGAGGAACTCAATGTTACTGCCGGTCTTCTTGAGTTTGCCCAGCATCAGTTCCATAGCCTCAACGGGCGGCACGCCGGTCAGGGCGCGGCGCAGTAGCACAACACGAGTGTACTCGTCAGGATGGTAGAGGAGTTCCTCCTTGCGCGTGCCGGACATTTCGATGTTAATGGAGGGGAAGATACGGCGATCCACCAAGCCGCGGTCAAGGTGTATCTCCATGTTGCCCGTGCCCTTGAACTCCTCAAAGATGACTTCATCCATGCGGCTACCGGTGTCCACCAAGGCCGTGGCTAGGATGGTAAGCGAGCCGCCTTCCTCAATGTTGCGCGCCGCGCCGAAGAAGCGTTTGGGCTTGTGCAAGGCATTGGCGTCCACGCCGCCGGAGAGAATCTTGCCTGAGTGCGGCTGGATGGTGTTATAGGCGCGGGCCAGGCGGGTGATGGAATCGAGGAGGACGACGACGTCGCGCTTGTGCTCGACCATGCGGCGGGCTTTCTCGATGACCATTTCGGCGACCTGGACATGCCGTTCAGGCGGTTCGTCGAAGGTGGAACTAATAACTTCGGCACCGAGACAGGAGCGCTCCATGTCGGTGACTTCCTCGGGCCGCTCGTCAATGAGTAGGATGAAGAGGTAGGCCTCGTGGTTGTTCTTCAGAATCGCATTGGCGACCTTCTGCATGAGCACGGTCTTGCCGGTGCGCGGCGGGGCGACGATCAAGCCGCGAGAACCTTTGCCGATGGGGCAGACGAGGTCCAGCACACGGGTGCTGAGTTCGCCGGGGACGGTTTCCAGGATGAACCGCCGGTTCGGGAACAGCGGGGTAAGGTTGTCGAAATGGGTCTTGTCCTTGGCCTTCTCCGGGTCTTCGTGATCCACGGCGGCCACTTTGAGGAGGGCGAAGAACCGCTCTTTTTCCTTCGGCGGACGGATCTGGCCGGTGACGACGTTGCCGGTCTGGAGGTCGAAGCGGCGGATTTGGGACGGCGAGACATAGATGTCGTCCGGGCAGGGGAGGTAGTTGAAGCTCTGCGAGCGTAGGAAGCCGAAGCCATCGGGCATGATCTCCATCACGCCTTCAGAGAACAACGCCCCGGTGCGGGCGGCGTTAGTCTGTAGGATGTGGAAGATGATCTCGTGCTTGCGCATGGTGCCGTAGTTGTCCACGCCGAGGCCGCGGGCCATGGCGTTGAGATCGGTCATGCCCATCGCCTGGAGCTTGGCGATATTGACGGAAGCTGCGATCTGCGCGGGCGTCAAGTTTGGCACCTCTTCTTCCTTCACATCTTCCGGCGCACCTTCCGGGATGCGAGGGCCAGTTCTTACCTCGGCGGCGGGGGCCACTGGTTCTACCGGCGGGGCTGGCTTGCTGACCGGCTTACTGACCGGCTTACTGGCTGGCTTGCGGGCCGGCGCGACAGGCACGGCCGGGGCGATAGGTGCAGCCGGCGTGACACGCACGGTAGCGCCCCCTGCATCCTTCTGCCTTCGGCCTTCATCCTTTACCTCGGTGGCGATTGGCACCGGTACCGGCACGGCCGACGGTTTGACGACGGGGACGGTGACAACGGCAGCGGTTACCGTTGGAGCAGGGAGGAACGGGAGATCGTCAGTCCCCGGCGTGCTCTTGGCGCGGGGCGATCTCAGCGTTTTCTTGGCAGAGGCGGCTGGCGCGGGAACGACCGGCGCGGGAACGATCGGCGCGGGAACGATCGGCGCGGGAACGATCGGCGCGAGAACGATCGGCGCGGGAGCGATCGGCGTGGGAACGACCGGCGTGGGAACGACCGGCGCGGGAACGACCGGCGTGGGAACGACCGGCGCGGGAACGACTGGCGCAGGAACGACTGACGCAGGAGCGCCCCGCGCAGGGGCGGCTGGTGCGGGAACGACCGACGCAGAGACGGCTGGTTTTTTCTTCACCGCGGGTAACTTGGGCTTGGCCGCCCGTTTCGTGGGAATGTGAGGCATAATCGAGCAAAGTTAATGTTCAGACCGACCGGGCGAGTGTGGATTCAATAAAAATTAAACTCCCGCCGTGAGGCGGACAATCCTGTTTGTTTGGTTAATAGATCACGGCAAAAAACGGAAAACATTCCGATCTTCAGTAAGGCAAGGGAAAGCTTGCGGTCAGGTCGCGGACACGTTGGCGGACCTGTTGCGCGGTGTCAAGCGACTTCACGTCCAGCAACACTTCGCTGATCATGTCGGCCACGGCGGCCAGTTCGGGTTCTTTCATGCCGCGCGTCGTGACGGCGGGCGCGCCGAGCCGGATGCCGCTGGCCTGGAAAGGGGGGCGGGTCTCAAAAGGGATGGTGTTCTTGTTGACGGTAATGCCGGCGGCATCTAGGGCGATCTGGCAATCCTTGCCCGTCATGCCCCGCGCGCCCACGTCCACCAGCATCAAATGGTTGTCCGTGCCGCCGCTGACAAGGCGGTAGCCGTTGCGCCTCAGTCCGTCGGCGAGCGCGGCAGCGTTGTTCAAGATTTGCTGCTGGTAGGCTTTGAAGCCCGGTTGCAAAGCTTCGTGGAAGCAGACGGCCTTGGCGGCGATGACGTGTTCCAGCGGCCCGCCTTGGATGCCGGGGAAAACCTGGGCGTCAATTTCCTTCGCGTATTTCGCCGGACACAGAATCAGCCCGCCGCGCGGTCCGCGCAGCGTCTTGTGGGTCGTGGTGGTGACGAAATCCGCGTGCGACACCGGGCTGGGGTGCAGGCCCGCCGCGACGAGTCCGGCGATGTGCGCGATGTCCGCCAGCAGCAGCGCTTCCACTTCGCGGGCGATCTCGCCGAGCCTGGCGAAGTCAATGACGCGCGGGTAGGCGCTGGCACCGACGGTAATCATCCGGGGCCGATGCTGCCGGGCCATCTCGGCGAGTTGTTCGTAGTCAATCCGCTCGTCCTCCTGGCGGACGCCGTAGTGAACGATTTCGAAGAACTTACCGGAGAAATTCGCCTTGTTGCCATGCGTCAGGTGACCACCGTGGCTGAAGTCCATGGTGAGCAACTTGTCGCCAGGTTTGAGGAAGGCGAAATAGACCGCCATGTTGGCGCTGCTGCCGCAGTGGGGCTGGACGTTGGCGTGCTCGGCACCGAAGAGTTGCTTCGCGCGGTCAATCGCCAGTTGCTCGGAATCGTCCACGAATTCACAGCCGCCATACCAGCGCTTCTTCGGGTAGCCTTCGGCGTATTTGTTCGTCAGCACCGAGCCTTGCGCCTCCATGACGGCGGGGCTGGTGAAATTCTCGCTGGCGATCAACTCGATGTTCTCCTGCTGCCGCTGGCGCTCCAGGTCAATGATCCTAGCGATGTCAGGGTCCACTTTCG
>CAINDV010000842.1 GCA_903847485.1 uncultured Verrucomicrobiota bacterium | reverse complement strand
CTCGTGACCGGTGCCAGCGACCTGTTCCCCGGCGGCGGCACGCGGGCGGTCGCGCCGGAGGCCGAACTGCGGGACCGGCTCTACCAGGAAATCGGCCAGCTGAAGGTCGCGCTGGCCGGGCTTGAAAAAAAAGTCTGCGTTGTCCGCGCGGCACCCCTGCGCGCGGCTGGGCCTGGCGCCGGCCAGCTATTACTACCACGCCACGCCGGAGTCGGCCGCAAACCTGTTCTATTACGCACGTCGTCGTTTAGTTGACATTGAGTTGGCATAAGGAACGTACTTTTTCGTCACTCCAACTGTCCACACGGCTCAACACCCCGCGCTCCAAATCCTCCGCACTCGCATAATAATGATTGGTGGTTTCCTCATGGCGCAGCCGGCGCCAAAACCGTTCCTGCGGATTGAGTTCAGGATGATATGGCGGGTGGTAATGCAGATGAACCCAGTGTTGCTGCGGTTGCAGAAAGGCCCGCACCCGTGGGCCTTTGTGCCACGAAGCGTTGTCCACCCACAAATCGACTATTTTCCCTTGGAAGCGTGTCACCAGCATTTGCAACTGCGCCAAAAAAGCGTCCGTGTTTCCCTGTACCGCTTTCATCACGCCATGCTCCCCCGTCAGCGGGTTGACCCAGCCGAGAAGATTGAGCCGGCCGGAGCGTTGGCTGCGCGTGACCACCACTGGTCGCTGCCCCCGTTTGGCCCACATCCGCCCCAGCTTGGGATGGCGGCAATAGCCGCTTTCATCCTGAAAGAGCACCACCCGCTGGTGACAAAACCTCAGCGTCTTGCGGAGTTTTTTTTACCGCGCGGTGGAATTTGACCACGCCCTTCTGTTTGGCTTGCAGATAACGGTAGATGGGCATTTGCAAAGTAAAGCCCAGCCGCCGGACGTAGCGTTGCGCTGGGCGCACTTTCAGTTCCACTTGGTGGCAGCGCCGCAGATACTCCACGACCAACACGCCCTCCCAGCGCGTGCGGTTCAAGCCGCATGGTTCCGGGGAGGCTTGCAAGGCCAGGTCCAACGGCTGCTGGACGGCGGTGCCGAGCCAGGGCTTGCGCCCCGGTGCGGGCGGCGGTTCCACGCTGCGCAAACCTTGCTGGTTGGCCCCGCCAATCCATTGACAGACGGCCCAGCGGCTCACCCCAAAGAATTCGGCAAGGGCGGTGGATTTCCAGCCGGCCAGTAACAGCAGCAAAGCGGCAATGCGATTTCAACGACAAGGTCCCGGGCGATCTGTTCGGAAACGGCGTGATGTGGGCGAACCTGCTCGCTTCCTACGTGGTGGAGAGCAGTTCACCGGCGCCGATGCGCTCAACCAAACCCTGGTGGACGATTATTTTCGGCAACAAGCTGTTCCAGTGCCCCGGGATCAAGGACGCCGCCATCAAGCCGCTCCATTGCTCAGCAACGTGCCCGGCCCGTCGAGGATGACGAAGCACGAAGCACGAAAACCGCTGTCTCCTCAACCGTAACCATGCGGCAAGAGGATACTCCAATTAACCGCAGAGCTGCAAAGGAGCAGGAAATGAAGACAGAAAATTGGGTTCCTCTTTATTTTTCTGTCTCCTTTTCCTGCTCCGTAGCGGCTCTGCGGTTAATTGGAGGATCTTCCTGCTGCATGGTTACGGTTCAATGGGGCGGATCTCAAGGCTCGGCACAAAACCGCCCCGTCGGAGGCGATGGTTCGTCATTCGGGCTTCGGACTTCTTTCGTCATTCGTCATTAACCATTCGGGCTTCGGAATTCGGGCTGAGGTTAGGCGACCAGGTTCACTTGCTGCACCAGGCCGGCACCACCCTGTTCATTGAGATAAATCCCGGTGCTGGCGATCTGGCCCTGAGTCTCTTGTGCGTCGGTCTTCAGAGTGAAGGGCGTGCTGGTGTTGCCCAGATAGATGGCGCCGACGTTCTTCTCCGCCAGGCTGGTCAGCTTCGTTTTTCCCGCGTCATCGAGGCTCCACAGGCGCAGGCGGTCATAGACCGGATCGTTCTCGTCTATCCACGAATTGCCATCGGCATCATATTGGGCCAGTTCGCTGAAACCATTGCCGGTGGTCGGCCCGAATAACTCCCGGCCATTGTTGATCTTGCCATCGCCGTTCTTGTCCAGCGCGAGAAACGCCGAGCCTGCTTTGACGAAAGGAATGTTTTCGTTCTGCCCGTCGGCATTGAGGTCGAAGGCGTAGCGCTGGTCCGTCAATTGCGCCGCCGTGCCGTTGAAGTTGACCACCAGGGGATCGATCAAGGCATCGCCGGCCTGAAGCCGGAACTGGTATTCCTCGGTGAACTCCCGCTGCATCGTCAGGGAGAGATCAAACTTGATTCTCTGCCCATCGGCGGTCTGGACGACGCCCTTGGCAGAAAAGTCGGTCTGCTCGGATTCGGTGCGGGTTTCCCGCAACTGATAATCCAGCCCCCAACCCTGCCGTTGAACGACGGCGGGATCGGCCTCCTCTGGCGGTTTGGGGCAGTCGCCTCCGGTGGATAGCTCCGGCGGTTGGCCATCAGTTTTCGGGACGAAGGCGATCTTGATTTTCACGCCGAAGAGCTTTTCCACCAGCGCCTTCATCATGCGGTCCAGCGGATCCAATTGGTCCTCGGCCTCGGTCTCGGCCTGCTTAGTCTTCGCCGTGGCGGGTGGGGCGGTGGGAAGGTCACGCCGTCCCCGCTCGGGTGCCGGCGGAGGCGTTACGTTCAGGCGGCGTTCGTCCTCCGCCCCGGCGGCGGGCCGGCGGGAGCCAACCCAGAACTGAAAGGACTCTTCGCGCGTTTGTTGCTCGAAGTAGGAGTGCGCGCCCGAGAGCGCCACATTGGAGCTTTGAATTCTCATAGAACCACATTCCGTGTGTTTCGACGGCGTCCATGCCATCACGGACAGGTCATCGGCAGAAAAGCGGAATGCTTGAGCGCAGTCATCGCGGCAGTCGGTCCGGCTTTCCGCCGTGGGAACCGGCCAGGCAGAACTCCGACTGGCGGGCTGGCAGTCCGAGATCCAGACTCGGGCTGCGGAATTCGGATTGCTCGGTCCTCCCACGAGTGGCGCGGAGCGACGGCGATTCCTCCGAATCGCCGTTTTCGCGTGGAAAAGAGCTTCGCTTTTTCGCGGGTCTGCCTATTTTACCGCCGTTTCAATTTCATAACTTAACCAATTATCAAACAATCATGGGCGCTGACACCACTGCCGCAGTCAAACCGTTGGAAGCTCCACAGCTTTCTCCTCTCACGCTGAAATCCAAGCTCGCCGCCACTCCGGCGCAGCCGCCGAAATACCCCGTCACCGTCACCAACGCCGCCGGCCAATCGGTCACGCTGGCGGACCCGCGAGCCACTCGCGCGCTGGTGGCGTTGATGAACACCCACGCCGTCATCGGCGGCGCGGCGTGCCATTGGGGTGGACCGGCGGCGTTCGCGGAAATCAACGCCGCGCTGCACGGCATCATGTTCGCCACCACCGGCAGACCGTGGCACGAGGCCTACAACTACGTCAACGACGCCGGCCACGCTGAGAACGGCGTTTATGCGCTCCGGGCGCTCTACGGCTTCGATGGCATGACCTTCGATTCGCTCAAGGGCTTTCGCAGCCTCACCAGCAAACTCACCGGCCACGGCGAGTCGCACTTGAACCCCGAAGGCGTCCTCTTGAGCAACGGCCCGCTCGGCTCCAGCCTGCCGCAAGCGCAGGGTCTCGCCATCGCCGACCGCCTCGCCAAGCGCGACCGCGTCACGCTCGTCGCCCTGTCTGACGGCGCAGCGATGGAAGGCGAAGCCAAGGAAGCGCTGGCCGCCATCCCCGGCCTCGCGGCGAAGGGACGCGTGAATCCGTTCGTCGTCGTGCTTTCCGATAACGACACCAAGCTCTCCGGCCGCATCACCAAGGACTCCTTCAGCATGGCGCCGTCCATGTCGGCGCTCGCCCCGCTCGGCTGGAACGTGATTCCAGTGGCGAACGGAAACGATCTCCAGGCCGTCTATCTCGCCATCGAGAAAGCCGTGGCGCTGGCAAAGGCCAATCCGCTTCAGCCGGTGTGCGTGGTTGCGAAGACCGTCAAAGGCTTCGGCGTGAAAGCTACTATGGACAGCGCCTCCGGCGGACACGGCTTCCCGCTGAACAACGGTGAAAAGATCGTGGAGTTCGTGAACGAAATCTGGGGCGGCCAGACTCCGGCGGAATTCGCCGCCTGGGCCGGCGCGTTGCGCACCGATTGGGAGAAGCAGGAAGCCGCCAAGAAGGCCAAAGCCGCCGCCAACCCCGCCCCGGCACCGGCGGTGAAGAAGGACAAAGTCCAGAGTGGCCTCGCCAAAGCCGCCATCCGCGCCGCGCAGGAAGGCCTGCCTGTCTATTCCGTCGCCAGCGACGTGCAAGGCTCCACCGGCATCGCCACGTTCCACAAGAGCTTCCCCGACCGCTGGGTTGAAGTCGGCATCGCGGAGGCGAACATGGTCAGCGTCGCCGCCGGCCTGTCCAAAGGCGGCTTCATCCCGATCGTGGACACCTTCGGGCAATTTGGCGTCACCAAGGGCAACCTCCCGCTCACCATGGCTGCGCTGTCGCAAGCGCCGGTCATCGCCATGTTCTCGCACATCGGCCTCCAGGACGCCGCCGACGGCGCTTCGCACCAGGCCACCACGTACTTCGCCGCCGTCAGCGCCATTCCGCACACCGTCGCCATTGCGCCGTCGTGCTCGGACGAAGCCGAGGCGCTGATGTATGAAGCCATCAAACGCTTCGCCGCCGACCGCGCCGCAGGTCGGGACGGAGAGAGCTACATCTTCTTCGTGGGCCGCGAGAATTATCCCGTCGCCTGGGTGGAAGGCGCGCAGTATCCGTGGGGCAAGGCGCAAGTCCTCCGCACCGGCAGCGACGTGACGCTTATCGCCTGCGGCGTGCTGGTGAACAAAGCCATCGCCGCCGGCCAGCAGCTTGTCGAAAAGGGCATCCAAGCCACCGTCATCAGCAACCCGTTCATCAACCAAGTGGACATCGAAACCATCGCCGCAGCGGTGAAAGCGACCGGCGGACGAGTCGTAACGATTGAGGACCACCAGAAGGTGGGCGGCATGGGATCGCTCGTTTCGCACGCCCTCTCGCAAGCCGGCGTGGCGCACCGCATGACCTCGTTGGGCATTCCGGGCGAGTTCGGCCAATCCGCCTACCTCGCCGAGCAACTCTACGAGCGCCACGGCCTCACCACCGCCAAACTGGTGGAAGCCGCGACGGTGCTGATGAAGTAACGGCTCTCCCGAACCGGGGCAGGCGTAGCGAACGGCTTGGGCTTGGAGTCAATTTCCAAGCTTCAGAACTCCTGAGCCGAGGAGTTGGCATGGGCCGCCCGGTGAGGGCACCGGGCCTACAGAACCGCGCTTTTGCTGTAGGCCGGATCCCCTGACCCGGCGCGCTTGGACTCAACTCGTTTCCTTGCCGGTTGGAATTTGTGCTTACGGGTCAGGACGTCTGATCCTCGTAGCAGCGAACTGATGTTCGCCGGGAGACATGGAGAAACTTGGCCGACAGTCGGAGTTGACCGCTCCTTGCCCCTACTCCGGCCAGCAGGCGGGGCCGACGCCGGTGCATATCACGCCTTGCCCAGCCCCCGGAAAAACGCCTGCATGGTTTCCTTTTCCGTCGGCAGCAGCGCCTCCACCGGCACTTTCAAGGCCGCCGCCAGACACACCAACTCCGCATCCGCCACCCAACGGATGCGGGTTTCGATCTTGGCGAGAGTTTCCCGGCTGAGGCCCCAACCCAGCAGGTTGCACCGGGCAACCAGCATGGGCTGGGTCAGGCCGCGCTCGTTGCGCCAGCGGCGCAACTGCGGCCCGATGATGTTCCGTGCTGCCGGCATGTTCCGAATTCTTAAAAATTCCGAATTCCTCACTTGACGGTACCAGCTTCTCTGGGTAGAACAAGCCGGAGTTCCGAACGATGCTGAAGAAACAAAGAACGCGGTGGGGAAGCTGCCGAGCGTGCCCAGCGACCAAGCAAGCGCCAGCCAGCTTGCGGTGCTGTATCGCCAGCACCGGCTCCTTCCCTCCACAAATCCCTCAATAACTCACCACCATGAAACACACCCTCCTCCTGCTCACCGGAGCCGCCTGGCTCGCCAGCGCCGCGCCCGCCTTGGCCGCTGAACTGCGCCTCCAATCGCAGTTCGATCCCGCCACCAGCGTCCTCACGCTCAGCCTGCCGGCGGATCCGAAATCCTACTACGCGCTGGAGTGGACCGAAGACTTCCTGACCTTCACCAACGTCAGCATGTCCCTCGGCAGCCCCGGCCCGGTGTGGTCCTATTCCGCCGCGCTCGGCCCGCGCCAGGGCTTTTTCCGCGTCCGGCAGCACGACGTCTTCGAGCCGGAGGACGAGGACCACGACGGCATTGACGACCGCTACGAGTTGCAGCACCCCAATTGCCTCGACCCGCTGAATTACCACGACGCCAGCCAGCCCTGCCTGACCAACGGCATGTCCAACTACGCCTTCTATCTCCGCGACCTCTTCGGCGGACAGGGCACTACGCCGCAGTTCTACAGCCGCGAGGCGAGCGTCTTCAACCTCGGCGCACCCACGGCGCGACTGGAGGCCATCTCCCAGGAAGTCTCCGTCTATAGCGCCCATCCCGGCTCCGGCCCGCCCACCTCGGACATCCTCCAAGTCTATTCGCGCGAGGTCACGACCTGGAACTTCGGATCGCCCTCCGCGCCGGTGGAGGCCATCTCCCGCGAAGCGACCGTCTGGAACTTCGGTTCCCCATCCGCGCCCATCGAGGCCATTGCCAAGGAAGTCTCGGTGTATAACGCCAACCCCGGTTCCGGCCCGCCGATGACGGAGTTCAACCAAGTCTATTCGCGCGAACTGACCGTCTTCAATTTCGGCGCTCCCACCGCCACGTGGGAAGCCATCTCCCGCGAAGTCAGCGTGCTGAACTTCCAGGACCCGCAGCAGTGAAAGATCCCGCTCCCATCCGCAAGCCGTTCCCCGTCGTCGCGGAGCGACCGGTTGACGGTAGCCGTGGGCTTCAGCCCACGGAGGACGTTGGGTGCCGGACGCGTCGCGGAGCGACGCTCGAAGCGAATTGGCGCTACAGGCCTCACGCGTCGCTCCGCGACGCATGGGAGTTCTTGGCTGGGTTCCGTGGGCTGAAGCCCACGGCTACCGTCAGTGCCTCGCTCTGCGAGGCGAGAACAGCCCGGCGCTCTCGCAGGATGCTATCCTGCGTTTTGGACTGCGGTGGCAAGCGCAGCGCGACACCGCTTTCCGGCCGCCAGCAGCCTCGCCAAAGCGGCGTGGCGCTGCGCTTCCCGCCGCAGTCCAAAGCGCCTTGGATATGCGAGCTTTGGCCCTTTCCGTTGATCTAACCGTAACTTACGACTAACAAAACAAAAACATAGACACAGCACATGAAAAGTAACTACGCCCTCACCCTCGCCGCGCTCGGACTGGCCGCGTGCCTACCGCCGGCTCACGCCCAACTCGTCATCCCCGCGATGGCTCGGACGGCGCACTCGACCTTGGCCTCACCCCGACCAGCGTGGTCATTGACCTCTCCCAAGCCGTGCCCGGCGTCTGGAACGCCGACAACACCGCCAATGCCGGCAAAGGCATCTACGACGCCAGCAAGTGGGCCGTCACATTCAAATACACCTACGTCAAAATCCCGGCGGGCGTGACGGTGAGCTTCAAGAACCACGCCTCGCGGGCACCGGTGGTGTGGCTGGTGAAGGGCGACGTGGAAGTCAATGGCAACGTCAATCTCACTGGTGCAACTGGCGCACCTCCTGGCGTGCTGGCACTAACCCCAACCGAGCCCGGTCCAGGCGGGTTTCGCGGGGGAGCCTCAGGGCCACAGGGCGCAGGCGTAGGCATGGGGCCGGGCGGAGGAGGCAGCAGTCAAAACGGCGGCTACGTCACTTCTTATGGGAATCCCAGCGTGCTGCCACTCATCGGCGGGTCAGGCGGCGGCGGGTCGTGGGATAACGGCTCATCGGCCGGAGGTGCGGGTGGCTCGATCCTTATCGGAGCGTCCGGCACCATCACCGTCAACGGCGGCTTGTATGCAAAAGGTGGTAACTACTACAATAGTGGGGCTGGAAGTGGCGGTGCCGTGCGTCTTATCGGATCGCAGGTTCTTGGCAGTGGCGAGATCAACTGTCTCGGCGGAAACGGATGGGGTAATGGTGGTGGGGCAGGTCGCATCCGCATTGAATCGCCTGTGCTGGCGGCTTCCCTGCGCACCTGCCCGGAGACTATCGCCGTGGCACCGGCCACTCCGCCGCTGATCTGGGCACCGGTGGAAACCACCCCCACGGTGAGGGTTGTGAGCGTGGACACCTTCGCCGCCCCCGCCGACCCAACCGCTCCGCTCGTCAGCAACGCCGACGTAGCGATTCAAAACGATTCCCCAGCCGTCGTCATGCTGGAAACGAAGAACTTCCCCATCGAAGGCAGCGTCGAGGTGCGCGCCGCGCAGAAATGGGGCACTGCGAGTTGGATTAAGGCTTGGTATGCCGGCGGCGACCAAGCCACCGCCCAGTGGCGCGCGACGAACACCTTCGTCAAGGGCTACACCACGCTCCAAGCCCGCGCCACTGCGCCGTAGCCGC
The DNA here is from genome assembly GCA_903847485.1 of uncultured Verrucomicrobiota bacterium. Taxonomy (GTDB): domain Bacteria; phylum Verrucomicrobiota; class Verrucomicrobiia; order Limisphaerales; family JAJXZI01; genus CAINDV01. The sequence continues at coordinate 6,665 of CAINDV010000842.1, read as the reverse complement.
GCCCCTCCTTCCCCGCCGTCTCCCCGTCGAGGCCGGATTCTCCCCCCCAGGAGTCCGGCCTTTTCCCTTCCTCCCGTAGCGGCGTCTCGGCAGAGCGCCGCCCCGCCGCCAAGCAATCCATCCGCGAGGCCCGGAGGGCCGGAATGGTTATAGCCAAGCCGAAGCCATAAGGTCAGCAGCCCCAGCGGGGCGCGATACCATCTCGCCGCACCCTGGAAACCAACGCTCGTCAGCCATCGCGCTCCTACGGAGCTTAGCCTTCCGGTAACGACGACAGCTATAAACATCCCGGCCCTCCGGGCCTGCCGCCGCCGCCCCCCAAACTGTAGCGGCGTCTCGGCAGAGCGCCGCCATTCTCTCCGCCGGTCCGGCGCGTGTCGGTCCGGCGGTTTCGTTTTGGAAGGATGCGGCGCTCTACCGAGACGCCGCTACGCCCGGAGCGCCGGTTTTCAACCGGCTTTGCGCGGTGGGTCGTTTCAAGCCGGTTGCAAACCAGCGCTCCACTTTGGTTGCGGCTTGGCCGCGCTGGGGATCTGCGTTTTACCCCATTTGTCAACCAACCGGATAAGCAGGGGATTTTCTGGCCGGTGCGCGTTCCGGAAAGGAAACCAGAACCAATGGGGGCAGTGGGAGGCACCACCCTTGCGATCGGGAAGCGTGCGCTTCGTTGCCCGCCCCGGCCCGGTTCAAGTCGGAGAGCACGCGGCAAGAGTCTTGGGCCATCAGTCTCCAATGCGGCGGTTGGCCGCGAGTTGGTCGCGGAGGCACTGGGCCAGGGCTTCGGTGAAGCGGCGGGCGCCAGCCTCGTTGAGATGAGTGGTGCGCGCAAAGAGATCATCGGACAAGGTGGCCGGGAGTTGGGTGAGGGCGCAGTCGGCATCCAGCCATTGGGCCCACTGCCGGAGCAGGGTGTCGCGTGTGGCGGCGTGACGGGTGCCGGCGAAATGCGTCGGCACCGGGGTGAGGCCGGCTAGCAACGTAACGCCCGCAGGCACGAGGGCGCGGAAGTTGCGGCTGGGGCCTTCGAGTTGCGCGGCCAGACGGTACTCCGGGCTGCCGCTGAACGCCGGGACGTCGGGATCCACCGCGCTCCCATCGTGTGCGGTCAGATAGCGCTCCAGATCGTCGCTGAAGCCGTAAAAGCGTCCGTAATTGCCCGGCAGCGGGCTGGGCACAAGCCGGCCGCCGATCCGGCTGCGGAAGAGGTCCAGCGCGAGTGCGTCGGCCAGCCGGGCATGGAAGCCGGTGCCCCAGTGAAAATCCTCCTGGTTGAGCAAGGCATCGAGGAAGTTCACGTGCCAGGCTTCGGGGCCGACGCGGCGGAGGGCGGCGGGGTGCAACAGCACGACGATCAAGCGGACGCGTTTGGGATTGGCGGCGAGGTATTGGCGCAGCAACGCTGCGTGGGCGTTGAGGTCCAGAAAACTGAGCGTGCCCAGATTGAGCACGCGGCGGCCCAGCAGTTGGCCCAACTGGTGGGCGTCCACATCCATCAGGCAGGAGGAATCGCCCAGGAGCAGGATCTCCGCGTCATGGGTCTGCCGGCTGGCTTCGACCTGGTGCGTCAGCACGGTGCGGTCCACGTCCAGCGCCGGGTGCGGCGGGGGCAGCAGCCGCAGCGCGGCCCCGGCGTGCAGGAGGATTGCGAACAGAGCCACCGGCACCAGCGGGGGTGCCAGGAGTCGGAGCAGGTCGCGGGCTTTGAATTCGTAGCGATGGCTGGTCATGGGGAGAGAACTCAGAACTGGAAGTAAATGAAGGGCGCTTGGGGTTTTTCCCAGTAGAGCAGAATCGCCAGCACCAAGGCGGCCTGTAGGAGTGCCCGTCCCCACCACGGCAGGGAGAGGGCGGCCAGCGGATTGCCCGTCCGGTGCTGCCAGATATCCGTGAGGACCAACGGAGTGCCAAAGGCCAGCAGGTTGATGGCGTAGCCAGCCAGCCAGGGGGGCACGCTCCACTGCGCCAGGGCGACGGTGAGATCGGCGATCTGCGCGAAGGAGCGGGCGCGGAACAGGAGCCAGCCGTAGAGCACGAAGAGCAGGGTTGCGGCCCACGAAAGGCCTACCGTGAACCTGGACCCTTGGCTCTTGAACCGGGAGCCGAGCGCGTGCTGGATGATGAGTCCGCCGGCGTGCCAGGCACCCCAGAGGACGAAGTTCCAGGCGGCCCCGTGCCACAGGCCGCCCAGCAGCATGGTGAGCAGCAGGTTCCCACAGGTCCGGGTCGGGCCGCGCCGATTGCCGCCGAGACTGATGTAGAGATAATCGCGCAGCCAGGTGGACAGGCTGATGTGCCAGCGCTGCCAGAACGCGCGCGGGTGCGTGGCTAGGTAGGGAAGGTTGAAATTGACCAGGAGGTCGAAGCCTAGCACGCGCGCGACGCCGCGAGCGATGTCCGAGTAGCCGGAGAAATCGCCATAGATTTGCAGCGCGAACGCCACGGTGCCGAGCACCACCACGGGAGCCGAATGGGCCGGCCCGCCGTAAACCATGTCCACCAGTGGCGCGAGGTTGTCGGCCAGGGCGACCTTTTTGGCCAGACCCCAGAGGATGAGCCAGACGCCCTCTTGCAGCATGGGCACTGTGATGCGCAGCGTCCGCTCGAACTGGGGCAGCAGGTGTTTGCCGCGCTCGATCGGCCCGGCCACGAGTTGGGGAAAGAACGCCACATAAGCCAGGAAGGTGATGAGGTTGCGCGTGGCGGGCAGCTCGCCGCGATACACATCAATGACGTAGCTCATCGTCTGGAACGTGTAGAAAGAGATCCCCACCGGCAGGACGACGGCGAGGGTGCGTGGGTGGAAGGACACGCCCAAGTGCCCCAGCGCCACCGTCAGGGATTCCACGAAAAAGCCGTAGTACTTGAAGAACCCCAGGATCGTCAGGCTGCTGGTCAGGCTCAGCGCCAGCCAGAGCTTGCGGCGGCGGGGCACAGTCGTGCCGGCCAGTGCGCGCCCAACCCCGTAGTCCACCAGGCTGGAGGCCAGCAGCAGGCTCAGGAAGCGCCAGTCCCACCAGCCATAGAAGAAGTAGCTGGCCCCGACGATGAGCAGGTTGCGGGCGGCCAGTTGCTGCCGCACCAGCCAGTAGAGCAGCAGAAACGCGGCGAAAAACTGGAGGAAGATGTCGGAGTTAAACAGCATCGGGAGCTGGCGCAGGCCGTGTCGATCACGGCTTGGCCCGGTCCACTTTGCGCCGGTGTGGCGGCCGGCAGCGTGCGAACCGAGGGCGCCGGCGGCCCCCGTGGTGAGGGTGAGCCGGGCGGGTAACGCCAAGCTCTGCCCAGGTGCGATGGTACGCTGCTTGACTCATGTGTGGCGGGCCGTAGTATGGCCGCGACAACTCGCCGGAAGCCAGCCTTGAATGTCTATGCGTCGCACACGCCGGATCCATCTGCGGGCGTTCACCCTGATTGAACTGCTCGTGGTGATCGCCATCTTGGGGCTCCTGGCGGGCATGTTGCTGCCGGCGCTGGCCGGCGCGAAGGGCCGCGCCAAGTCCACCCAGTGCCTCAGCCATCTGCGCCAACTCGGCTTGGCCACGCAGATTTACGTCAACGACTTTCACGGTCGCATGATGCTGGACAGCTTTTTCGGAGGCGGCGAGACGTGGGGATCCATCCTGGCCACCAACGCGCAGGTGGCCGCGCGCGACGTGTTCCTCTGTCCCAGCTACAAGCCATTTGGCTGGCAAAACTGGCTGACCATCTACGGCATCCGGATGGATCCGCCGGAGGAATGCACGACCGGTCCCGGCGGGCTGATCTTCCTGACTGACCGGATCCCGCAGCCCTCGGCGTATCTGCACCTGGCCGACACGACCAGCCAGGCCCAGGGCGGTTACACGGCCCGGCAATACTACTTCTTTCGCGCGGACTCGGCCTTGAAGATGGTCCACGCCCGGCACAACCGGCGGGCCAACAGCCTGTTCCTGGACGGCCACGTGCAGGCCTGCGATCAAGTCCTGCTCGAAAACCTGGGTGTGCCGGCGGAGTACGGCCTGGACACCGCGCCGGGGTATTTCTAGGCCCATCCGGCAATGAAACAGGGGGTTATTCTGACGGGAGTCGTCCTGGCGTTGTTGGGGGGCGCGGCCGCCGCATGGCATCTTCGCAACAATCCCGAGCGCAACGCGCAACGCGTGCGCGAACTGGCCACCTGGGGTCTTGGCAGTCACTTGGCCAAGGCGTTTCCCGGCCAGCGCGTGCTCGTGTTCTCCAATCCCTTCACCCAGCACGAAGGCACGGCCAAAGCCATCCTCCAAACCGAAGCCGCCGGTGTGCGCGGGCTGCGGCGCGGGTTGGGACCCCAAAAAGCGGTGGCGGCGGTGGTCTTTCCGGAGTTGCAACCCCAGGCCCTGGACAATCCGCGCGCGCTGTTCATTGACCGCGAGACCACGACCCCGCTGAGTTTTCTGGTGGCCCCGGGCGCGTTCGACAAGGCGTTGAAGGAACATCCGGACTGCAGCCTGGCCGTCAGTCTCATCGGCCTGCCCGTTGACCTGGGCCGGGTGGAGTGCTGGGGCAGCCCGGGACCGCCCCGTTTCGCGCTCTTGCTGCCCGACCTGTCGCTGCTCGGCGGTGGCGCGGCGGTGGAAGGTGCCTTGCGTTGCGGCAAGCTGGCCGCTTTCGTGCTCGGCAAGCCAGGAGCGCCTGGTTCGGAGGCCCCGGTTGGGCGCGATTTGCAAAGGGAGTTCGACCGGCACTTTGTGCTCGTCACCCCGGAAAACTTCGAACTGGTGCGGCGGACTTATCCCGGCCTGTTCCCCAGAGGGTGAGATATGGAAGAGGCCGAGCCGTGCCTGACCTTTCAGTCCTTCAGTCCCACTCACTGCCCCAGCAACCGGACCCGGTAAAACGCGGTGCCGGAGGCCGGCGCGGGGAAGGTCGCGACGCGGTTGGTGGCCACGGCGCCCACGGGATTCCAGACGCATGGATCCAGCGCCGGCGTCCACTCCGCCTGGTAACTGTTCACATAATTGGTGGTTCTGGCGACCGTGTCGTAGAGCCGTGCAGAGGGCCCGTCCCAAGCGAGCGTCACCAAGCCTGCGGCGCGGGAGAGGGATCGCAACTTCGGCCGCGGATGGAAGCCAATCACGCCGCGGACGGGCAGTCCGGCCTGCCAGACGTTGGCATCCCATTGACTATGCACCAGGCCGCCGCTGGCCCAGCTTGTCCGGTAGTAAACCCAGCGCACGCCGTAGGCCGGATCCTCCTGATAGCCATAGGCCAGCATGCCGTGGATTTCGGGGTTCGCCTGGCTCATGTTTCCGACCGCGCGGGAATACGACGCGAAGTCTTGGAGGAAGAGCAGCACCGGGTAGCCCGCATTGATCTCCGCCTTGAGATCCTCGTAAGTGAACCCCGTGCCCGCCGGCAGCGTGGTGTTGAAATCGGTCAGTTGCGAGAACACCGCCGCATCGAAGCTGCGCGAGCGCGCCCACGCCTGTAAGCCTGAGGGTATGTCGCGGGCCGGCTTGCCGGCCGCAAAGCTGGGGACGAAGTTCACTCGCCGCGTCCCGTTGGTGTCCCAGTAGGTGAACGAGAAGCCGTCCAGATTGCCGTCGCATTCGCCGTTCATCCGGGTCCAGCGTTTCTGGTTCAGGCCGGTGAAGTCGCCGAGGCAGTCCGGGGTGTGTTCGCCCCGCCTGGAGGTCACGTACGGGTCGGCCAGAGGGCTGTCGTAATCGATCCAGTAATCGTCCACGTGGCCGGGGCGGTTGGCCGGTCGCCCATCCACACCGGCCTGGGAAGCCCAGAGCGATTGGATGCCGGCATTGCCACCGCTACTATTCAACGGGGCCAGGCCGCCGCCAGTCGGGCCGGTGTAGAAGTCCGGGAAACCATTGCGATCCCAATAGCCGGCGAGATTGCCGGTGGCGGTGCCAAAGCAGCCGTAGGCCCAATCGTAGTCCGGGACATTGAGCAGGTAGACGTCGGTCTTCTGGGCACCGGCGTGTGAGGCGCAGGCCAGGAGCAGCGTTGCCAGACAAAAGAACTTGAGCAATGTGGGCATGGGAGCGTGAGGGTGCAGTGTCGCGGCAGGGGTAGTCAACCGCAATTTACGCACAGGCAACTCGTGGCGCACGGCGGCGCCGAGTAGAATTGCGCTAGGGTGCGGGGATTGCTTTTTCATTCTCTTCGCAGGTCAGTTTTGGGCATTTCGGTTGGCTTGCTGACGATCGGCGCGGTGATCTATTCGGTTCTAATCAGCATAGCGTGCGGAATGTCGGCTATTACAAACGTCGTTGATTAGTTAACATTGAGGTGGCACAGGGAACGGATGGTTTCGTCCGACCAACTGGCCTCCTTGCTTAACACCCCTCGCTCCAAATCCTCCGGGGTGGCATAATATCAGGCGGTAGTCTGCCAACACATGCAGACGGAGGGACTCAACACCGGCGGAGAACCACAACCCTACATCTACGACTTCCGCTGGGATAAGTCGCTCGTCATTGAATAGACCATGCCGCCCATTTCCCACCAAGTCCTCCGCCACGCCTGGGGGCGAACAGCGCACCTTGCTCTGGGCGCTCTTCTTCTCCCTCCTGCTCGCCGGCCTTTGCTTCCGCTTTACCGGCCTCGAATGGTGGGGTTGGGGCGATGCCATCATCAACCTCGCCACCCTCGCCGTCGGCGTCGTCATCTGGTATGCCGAAGCTGTCGAG
>CAINDV010000841.1 GCA_903847485.1 uncultured Verrucomicrobiota bacterium | reverse complement strand
GCCAGCCCAAGACAATACGTGTTCCGAAGGCTGCGAGGAGAGGCTTCCGTCTGCCTGGCGCGTGGCCTTTGTCCAGTTCGAACCGGGCACTTCGAGTTTCGGATTTCGGATTTCCTTCGGACTTCGGATTTCGGATTTCGGATTTGGTCCCTCGCCCCGCCCCATCGCCAACAGCAATCAACCACCGGACTCAATTACCCGGGCAACCATGTGCTTTCCCGGGATCCAAAGCGCCGACATCCAGCCCGGCAAGCCCCAGTCAGCCCCACCCTCCTCCGCCGGGCCGTTCGTGACCCAGCCGCACCCTCGCCCATGTCCTTCTTTGACCACTTTGGCAACCCACCGAAGGTTGAGCCGCAGCCGGGGAACGCCCGTTGCGTCGTGCTGGTGGGATTGTCGGAGGCGGTGCTGCCCGAAGAGGACTGGTTCCACGAGGCGCTGGCCGAATTGAACTCCGCCACGTCCATCCGCGGTTACTGGGCCGACGGTAGGAGCGCAAGTTTCACCGTGGCCGAACTGACCCAGGAGGGGCCGGCGGAAATCGGCTTCGGCTCGATCCGGCTCGCGGCCACGCCCATCCCGGCAGACGCGCTCGCGGTGGCCTGCGACCGCTCCTGGCGCTGGCGGCAGGCAGCGGCGGTGCTGGCAGCGCACACGCATCATTGGATGGTATCCGTCACCACGGACACGGCACCCTTCCACAACGCGATGGTGATGGGCCGGTTACTGGCCGCGTTGAGCTGCCGTCCGGCATTCCTGGGTGCCTATTTCGGTCGAGCGGAACTGGTGCATTCGCCGAACAGCCTGCGGGCCGGCTGCGATGTGGAGCCAGATGCCTCGCCGGTGGACTTATGGGTGCATGTGACACTTGACGCCCACGAGGACGACACGACCAGCCTGCGCACCCAGGGCCTGAGCCAGTTTGGGGTGGCGGAGATCGAGATCGCCCACAGCCGGATGCGCTACGACGAGCTTTACGAGCAGGGACGGGAATTCGCCGGCAACCTGATGAAAGCCGGGCCGGTGCTCAAGGACGGCGACACCGTGCGCACCACCTCGGACGCGCCGCATCTGGTCCGCTACGTGCCCTCGATTTACAATTCCGAGGAGACCGTCTGCCGCATCCTGCTTTAAGGCGTGGCCATTCAGTAAGAACCACAGATGAACCCCGATTTCAAATGACGAATGACGAAAGAAGCCCGAAATCCGAATGACGAATCGCTGCGTCCGGCGGTTTGGTTTTGTGCCGAACTTGGCGCTTCGTTCCATCAAAAATTGAGCGCGTTTCGGACTTCGAGCTTCCTCATTCATTCGTCGTTTGAAATTCGGAGTGTCCCCCCGTGGTTTCCTTGGAATAGACACGTCCAAGCCCGGCCATGACCACGCCCGCCCAGACCGCGCAACAGATTCGCCGCGCCTTGCCGCCGGACGGCTTGTTCGCGGGCATGACCTGGCGCATCGCCTCCGCCCCGTTCGCGCTGGGGGAGGAGGTGTCGAAAGAGATCGAGTCGTTGGGCCGCGTGCTGCTGCAGTTCTACCGCGCCGTCAATTTACTCTACCGCCAGAGTGTCGCCGGCAAACAGCCGGCGTGGGTCGCGGCCCTGCTCGATCAAGGGAAGCCAGTTGAACTGATCGCCCGGCAACGCTTGCCTGCCTTCAAGAACGAAGTCCCCCGTATCATCCGGCCCGATCTCTTGCTCACCGAACACGGCCTGATCGTCACCGAACTCGACAGCGTCCCCGGCGGCATCGGGTTGACGGCGTGGCTCAACCAGACTTATTCGGAAAGCGCGGCCGCGCCGGTGATCGGTGGCCCGGACGGCATGCTGGCAGGCTTTGCCAGCATTTTCGGTGACGCACCACGGATCCACCTCGTGGTCTCAGAGGAATCGGCCACCTACCGCCCGGAGATGGCCTGGCTGGCGCAACAGCTTGGTTCCCGGTTCGCCCTGCGCGATGCCCATTTCACGGACTTCGCCGACGGCGACGCGGTTTACCGGTTCTTCGAGTTGTTCGATCTGGCCAACGTGCCGAACGCGGCGCGCATTCTTGAACTCGCCGCCGCGAATCGTCTCCGCCTCACGCCACCGCCCAAGCCGATCTTCGAGGAGAAACTCCTCTTCGCGCTGCTCTGGAACCGGAATCTGCGAGAGTTCTGGCGGCGCGAGTTGGGCGAAGGTTTCTTCCAACGACTGCTCAAGCTGGTGCCTTACACCTGGGTCGTGGACCCGGCGCCGCTGCCGCCGCACGCCGCCCTGCCGGAGTTGAACCTAACCGACTGGAGCCAGCTCAAGAACCTGTCGCAGCGCGAGCGCGATCTGATTCTGAAAATCTCCGGCTTCTCGCCGCAGGCGTGGGGTGCGCGAGGCGTGTTCCTCGGCAGTGATCTCTCCGCCGCGGAATGGGCCGTGGCGGTGGATAACGCGATGCGAAGCTTCTGTCACTCGCCGTTTGTGCTGCAGCGCTATCACAAGCCCCGGCGCGTGGCGGCGGAGTGGTTCGACTTTGAGCGCCAGGAAGTGGTGTCCATGCTGGGTCGCGCACGGCTTTGTCCTTACTACTTCGTTCCGGACGAAAGCGACGACGCTCGGCCGCAACTGGGCGGCGTGCTGGCAACCATCTGCCCCGCCGACAAGAAAATCATTCACGGCATGGCAGACGCCGTGCTGGCTCCCTGTTCTGCATGAACACTAACCTAGCAGCGGCAGTAACACCGGCTGCCAGCCCGTGTAGTAGGACAGGCATCCTTGCCTGTCGGCTAACACGGCATTGCCGCAACCAATACGCCGCCGGACGGAAGCCCGCGCTACTTTCTCAGGCAGGCTGCCTGAGCTACTGGTGTGGCCATCAACTTAGGAGTTCCGCATGAACGAGCCAGGCCTGTTTGAATACACCCTGCTGGCCTTCGGCTCACTTTTCGTCATCGTGGATCCGTTGGCCACGGTGCCGGCGTTCCTGGCGATGACGCCCAACGACACTGCCAAGCAGCGCACCCGCATGGCCCGCCTGGCCTGCCTCGTAGCGGCGGGAGTTCTGATTTTCTTCGCTGTCACCGGGACGGTGCTCTTCAAATTTTTCAGCATCACGATGCCCGCCTTTCAGATCGCCGCCAGCATAGTGCTGCTCCTTATCGCGCTGGACATGCTCCGTGCCCAACGCTCGCGGGTCCAGGAGACGGACGAGGAAACCGTCGCCGGCGCGGCCAAGGAAGACATCGCCATCACTCCGCTGGCTATCCCGATGCTCGCCGGGCCGGGGGCCATTTCCACGGTCATTCTTCTGCAAAACCAGGCGCACGGCTGGGCGCAGCACGGCCTGCTCTACGGGTGCATCCTAGCGGTGGCTGCCATCAGTTACCTGGTGTTTTACTTTGCGTCGCACGGTGCGCGCTGGCTCAACCCAATCGCCTTGCGCATCGCCACCCGCGTCATGGGGCTGCTGCTCGCGGCGGTGGCCGTGCAGTTCATGCTCAACGCGCTGAAAGAGTTGAAGCTGATCCAACTCTGATGGCGGCCGTCAGGAGCGGTTGCAGCGGGCAACTCTCGCAACGCGGTTCGCGCGGACGGCAGAAGTGTTTTCCTACCCTCACCAGTTGGGCGTGGTAATCCTGCCAGTAATCCAACCGCCGCGCCGCCGGCTGGTGATCCAACGCCGCTTCGCAGAGCGACTTCAGCGCGTCATAACTTAGATCCTCCGCCACGGCGCTGCCAAACTTGGACCCAACACCCCGCTTCGGACCTGCCACGCCCCAACCGTGACGCTGAAAAATGCGTCTCGTATAAGCGTCCACCACGAAGCTCCAATGCCCGCCAGCGTAGAGTAACATGCTATCCGCTGTCTCCGGCCCGATGCCCTTGATCGCCAGCAAGCGCTCGCGGACGACCGTGGTTCCGCCCGCAAATAACTTCGAAAGATTGCCGCCGAAGTCCTCGACGAGCACCTTCAGGAAGGAGCGCAACCGCCGCGCCTTCACGTTGAAATAGCCAGCGGGCCGGATAAGTCGCGCCAGTTCCGGCTCGGCGAGCGCATAAAGCTGCGCCGGCTCCAAGACGTTCGCTGATTTCAGGTTCGCAATGGCGCGCTCGACATTTCCCCAGTTAGTGTTCTGCGTCAGGATAGCGCCTACACAGACCTCGAACGGGGTTTCACCCGGCCACCAATGTTGGTGCCCAAACTGTCGCCGCATGAACTCATAGGCCTGGCGCAGCACTGGACTGTGCCTGGTTCCGCGGGAGGATTTCCGTTTCGCCATGACTAAGTTCTTACCAGCCACGCGTCTGCTGGCAAGGTAACTTGCCCGAGTTGGCTGCGAAACACTCGGCGGCTGGCTTGGCACACTCTGCCGCCGGGAGTAAGCGTGCGCCGCCGGGCGTTTCAGCGCGTCGCGCGGAGGCGGTAGAACAGTGTCGTTGCCGCCCCGGTCATGTCGGTATAGCTCCCAGTGGTCGCCGTCGGGAGTTGGTTGGTATAAATGTCCACCCAGGCGTCCTTGCCGCCTAGCGTGGTGTTCCGCTGCAAATATTGCGTGGCTTGAATGCCGCCCTGCCACTCGATAGTTACGCCGTCCTTGGTCGGCGAGGCTCTAACAATCCGCAGGAAGGAGGTCTTATCTGTGGGGATAGTGTCCGCCACATACTCGCTCCGGTTATTAAAGCCATCGCCATCAGGATCATCGCTCCAGGTATAGCGGCTGATACTTCCAAAGTAATGGATCTCCCATTCATCGGGAAGGCCGTCAAGATCCGTGTCGGCGGGATCAGGTTGGACAGCGTTGAAAACCACGGCCCCAGCTCCGGTGTCAAAAACAGTGCCGTCGGTGCCGACGAAGTTGGCAAAGGCCGCGTCCCGCCCTAAGATTACCGAGAAACGCAGCGCATTGTTGTTCCATCTCCCGAATACTACCGTGCCCAGCAGGACATGGGTGCCGGTAACTCCTTGGAGTGGATTCGACGAATCGAGCCGCCCGCCAAGGATGAACACTTCTCCTGGCTTGGAAGTATTTGGAGCCATGTAGGGAAGCTGGCCCGTCGGGTTGGAGAAATACCAAAGGGCGGTGTTCTGGGCCGCGCTCACAACATAAAGACTCTGCGAGTCATAAAGCACCCGCACGCCGAAGCTCAACAAAGGCGTTTTTGAGATGTCGGCGAAGACCTGCACAGTGACCGTCGGTCCCGTGGACGAGGCTTCGCCATAGACTGTCACCGCCGCGACCACCGGTCGCGCGTGGAGCGCGGCGGCGAACAAGGCGATAGTCCAGAGGAAGCGGATAGGTTTGGCTTTCATGCGCTTATTCCTTTGCCGGTTCAGGTTCTTGATTACTTCCCTGCGGCGGCCGCTGGTTGGGTCGGTGTGGTCGTCGCCGGTGGCGCTGCTGGCGCTGTAGCCGCCCCAGGCGCACAATTCGTCCCGTAGCGAGCCGCAAAAATAGCCAGATCGAGTCCATCCACCCGGCCATCGTTGTTCAAGTCAGCCAAACAGGCTCCCACTGACGGCCCGACATTGATGTAGTAGTGGTCGTTGAAGGAGGCACCATAAACGCGATTGAAGCCATCAATGGTGCGCGCGTACGCCTCCAGGTGGAACTGGTAGGCACAAGTCTGCCACGGGGCCAGCGTCCCGGCCAGATGGGCTGGGAACGAATTGCTGATCTGCGTGCCTGGCCCAGTGCCATACCAAAACGGCCGGGTTGAATCATGCGACCCCACATACTGATCGGCGGCCACATAGCCACCATTCTGGTTTCGACCGTAGAGCGAGGATAGCGTGAAGCTCTCCAAAAAACCCGTGGGGTGGTAGGCGGTGATTTCGAATTGGAGGTTTTCCTGCGATGTCGCGACGTAGATCATACCGCAGTCAGGAATGATGTTCCCCAAGTGGTCCCGAACGGAAGCGTTAGTCACCGTAACCTGGTTATTATCAATCCAAAGAGTAATCCGGCTCAACTGGTTGGTAGGAAGCGTCACCTCGGAAACCAGCGTGTTCGTGGCGAAGGCCTTGCAAATGAAATCGTAACGCGCGTTTTCCAGGCGCAGCGAGTTGAGGATTAGTTTCAAGTCAGGATAGGTCCAATACCCGGAGTCAGCACGGTCAGTGCGGAGATAGAGGCCATTGGCGTCCGGGCCGACTGATATTGGCGTTGCGGTGACCGTGCCGTTGGTGTTGATCGTGTATTTAATTTTGGTGAGGGGATCAAGCACCGGTTGGAATGTTCCCAGAGCTGGCGGAGAGTTCCCGACCCACTTCGCGCCGAGGACTTGGTAGTAGCGCACCGCGGTGTCGTCCATGCCGAACAAACCATAGATCCAAGGGTAACCACCGAACGGCGCGTCCTTGAAGGGGTAGATGTAAAGGTTGCTGGAAGTGCTGGCTGAAACATTCGCCAAACCCGCCACATTACCTGACTGGGTAATCTCCGAACAAGGTATCTTGCCGATGTTATTGAAGAGGAAACCGGTGCCGAGGCCATTGGCGAGGCTGGGCGGCACACCACCGGGGCCGCCGTAAGCTCCCATATCATTGCGGGTGCCGTCCGGATCGTTGTAAGCCGCCGCCGGATCTCCGGTGTCAATGCACGGCGAACCGAGCGAGAGGGCATACCGGACGAGCGTTGAGGAATCAAAACGGGGATCGACCGAAAGGCTGCCCGATCCGGCCGCAGCCGCCCCGGCGTAATTGGCCGTGCTGTTGTTCCAGACATCGTTGTAGGTGGTTGCCGGGGGTAAGTTGTAGGCGGCGATGCCAATGCCGTTTCCCGTGACGATGTTGTTCTTGATCATGGGAGTGGCGTCGGTCTCGCAGAGTATTCCGTAGGGTTGATTGCCCACAATGGTGTTGTTGATAACCTGGGCTCCGCTGGCGATGGACCGGTTGAATCGAAGGCCTATCGTGCGGTTGCTAATGATGAGGTTGTTGGCAATGAGCGGACTGGCATTGTCGCAGACGATCCCGTAGCTACTGTGGCTGCCCGGCGGGTTGCCATTGCCCTCGATGATGTTGTTGCGGACGATGGCGCTGCTGCCGGCTACGATCCAAACGCCGTTGCTGTTGGCCACAATGCGATTGTTGATCACCATGAGATCACCACCCCAGATCATAACTCCGGAGTCATTACCAAAAACGGTGCCGCTGCCGGTAATCTGAAAACCTTCCAATCGGGCGTTGGTGACGTTCATGGCGGTGACCACATCGTTGCTGCGGATGCCTTGCAGGAAGGTCGAGTTGTAACCGGAGCCGATGACGTTCACCCCGCTCTTGAGAATGATGCTCTCATGGTAGGTGCCGGGCGCCACGTTGACGGTTTCGCCCGGTCGGGCGGCGTTAATCGCAGCTTGAATGGCCCCCCCCGGGATTACTTGGAGGCTGCTGGCCCCCGAGACGACAATGTCAACGCCGTACCTCCGGAAGGTGCTCAAAGGTGGGCTGGTGTCCGTCGTCTCGACCACTTCCGTGCAGCCGCCGCCCACGCTGTAATAGACATTCGTGTATGGCCCGGAGACGACCGCGAGGATAAAGCAAACGCGGCTGTTCTTTGTGATCTGCACCGAAGGGAACGAAAAAGTGGCCGGCTTGTTCTCGTTGGGCGCACCGCTCAGGCTAACCGATGTTGAAGCCGTCCCCAGAACGGGACCACTGTAGGCGTAGGTTCGCACGGTCAGAGAGAGCACATAGTCCCCGCCCACAGAACTGGAGAATTTTAGTCTTACCGAATCCAGACTGATGCCGGGGTAGGAGGGGATGTAGAAACCGCAGTAGGACCAATCGCCGCTGCCACCTCCCGTGCAGGTGAGCAGGGTGTCGGCGCGGGCCAGCATGGGGCCGCACAGCAGGCAGCCCAGCGGGAGCGCGAGAGCGAGGTGGAGCAACCTTGAGCGGTTGCCGTTGGCGCGAGTAAGCACTTTTATTTTCATAGAACTTTTAGGTTTGTTTCTTGGTCAAATTGACAATTCGGTTCGCCGACCACGCGAAACCGGCTTCACGTTTAGCCTCACTGCCCAACGAAGTCAAATTACATTGCAAGGAGGATGACTTCGGCACTGCATCAGGAATATTTCGTCTGGGAAAGCTGGCGTGGGCCGATGCCGTCAGAGGCGGCGCGGCGAGCGCAACGGGAGGCGCGGCGTGGAGCGCGGCCGCCACCGCGAGGCGTTGGCACAGTTGTGCGTAACCTTCAAGTGAGTTGGCCAGGTCGCAGGACTGGCCTTAAAACTGGAGTTGGAGGCTAGCTTTGGCGAGGTCCAGGCGGCCAAGACGGGCGATTGTTTCTCCTTCATAATGGCGGAGGGGAGTTATGCAGCAGTTCTCGTTTTGATCCCGACCGCCTAAAGGCAGGACTCCGAACCCCGCCAACCGCTGCCCAAGGCCGTTCGGAGTCCCGGCTTCAGCCGGTTCCCGGCGTGACCCACGGCTAAAATGAGAACTGCTGGGAGTTATGAGGCTGGACTTTTCCCCGCATCTCCGCATCTTGCAAGGCCATGCGCGTTCATTTTTTCGGTGCGACCCGCACCACCACCGGATCCCAATACTTGATCGAAGTCAACGGCCAGCGCCTCTTGCTCGAATGCGGCCTTTACCAGGGCCGCCGCGACGAGTCCATTGAGCGCAATCGCCATTTTCCATTCGACCCCAAGACCGTGGACGCGGTCGTCTTGAGTCACGCCCACATTGATCACTGCGGCAACCTGCCCAACCTCTGCCGCCAGGGCTTCGACGGCTCCATTTACTGCACCTTCGCCACGCGCGACCTTGCCAGCATCATGCTCGCCGACTCCGCGCAGATTCAGAAGGACGACGCCGTGTTCGTCTCCAAACAGCGCGCCAAGAAAGGTCTGCCGCCGGTCGGACCACTCTATTCCGGCGAGGATGCCGAGAAAGCTGTTCGTCAGTTCATATCTCTCAACTACGACCGTCCCATCTTGGTCGCCGACGGCGTAACGGTTACCTTCCGCGACGCCGGCCACATCCTTGGCTCGGCGCAAGTCGTCCTCGATATCCGTGAGGGTGGACGCAAGTTCCGCTACCTTTTCAGCGGTGACATTGGCCGCGGTGACGACGACATTCTGCGCGACCCGGCCCCCGTCGAGAACGTGGACTTTCTCCAAGTCGAATCCACCTACGGCGGCCGTCTCCACGGCGCGAAAGCCGTGGGCAAAGACGAGGTCCTCCGCCTCGTCGCACCCGTGCTCCAGCGCGGCGGCAAGGTTATCGTCCCAAGCTTCTCGGTCGGCCGCACGCAACAGATCGTTTACACGCTGCACCAACTCGCCCACGAGAACCGCCTGCCCATCGTACCGATGTTTGTGGACAGCCCTCTCAGCGTCAACGCCACTGAAGTCTTCCGCCTCCACCCGGAGTGTTTCAACGACGACATCTATGCCTTCCTTCAAAGCGGCGATAACCCCTTCGGCATGGAAAATCTAACTTATATCCGCGAGGCGTCCGGGTCGCGGAAGCTCAACGACCTAGCCGGCCCCGCCGTCATTATCAGCGCCTCCGGCATGTGCGAAGCCGGCCGCATCCGGCACCATCTCCAGAACCACATCGGCAACCCCGCCAACTTAGTCCTGTTCATCGGTTACTGCGCCGAACATACGCTGGGTGCCCAAATCCTGGCCGGCAAGAATCCTGTCAACATCTTCGGCGAGCCGGTTACAGTCCGCGCCCCGATCGCCGCCATAGACTCCTTCTCCGGTCACGCCGACAAGAGTGAACTTAGGCGCTATGTGCAGAGTCTCACTGGCAACCTCAAGAAAATCGCCGTCATTCACGGAGAAGAAACGCAGAGCCTGGCCTTCGCCGAAACCCTGCGCCAGATGAAGCCCCAGGCGGAGGTGTTGGTGCCTAAGTTCCAGCAGGTGATGGAAGTCTGAGCGCGTCCCTCCGCACGGCCCGGCGAGCTATTCGCGTGGGGTGCGGAAATCCGCGGGCGCGCGGCGGTGGCGCTGCTGAAACACCTGGCGCATGTTTTCGGCGCTGCCAAAGCCCGCCAGTTCCACGATGCGTTTGATGGGCAGGTTCGTTTCCCGCAGCAGGCGCTCGGCCCGGTTGCAGCGGCACCGGACGATCTCCTCCAGGATGCCGTGTCCCAAGGCGGCTTGAAACCGTCGCTCGAGCGTGCGGCGGTTCACTCCGGTGTAGGTGGCTACCTCCAGCACCCCCAGGACGCGGTGACTGTGATTCCAGATACAATCCAAGGCCGCCGACACCACCGTATCAGCATGCCGTCCCTGTCCCGGCTTCAGAGCGGCGGGCGTAGTGGGGAGCAAGTGGGCCAGCAACCCCACCACTTGTAAGGACCACGACAGGTTGTTGTGAGCCGGGTGGGACTCGACGTCATCCAACAGATGATCCAGTTGTTTTACGAACAGTGCGGGCGACAACGGGATGATCACCGGGCAGGTTTCAAGAAAGCATCCTTGGTCTAATAACCCGTGCGCCAGCACGCCGTTAAACTGCACCCACCGCTCCGTCCAACCCGTGGCCAGGCTGGGCCGGTAACGGTGCCAAACGCCAGGGGCAAGGAGAAAGGCGGAGCCTTCCGGCACCGGGTGCGCCCCGCCGCGGCCGGTTTCCACCAAGCCGGCTCCCGCAGTGACATACACCAGCGAAAACTCCGGCAGCACCCGGCCCTCATTCCAAGCAAACTGATACAACGACGGATGACCCGGCGGGGGATAGGGTTGACCCGCAGGAATGCACCCCCGCCCCGCGCTCGTGACGTAGAGCGCGCCGTAGAAAAGCGCATCATCAATCGGCAGGTAGTGATGAAAAGCGGCAAATTTGGACTGTCGCATTGCGTGGAATGGTAGCGTCTTGATTCGTAGTTACAAGCTGCGTATGCGAGTAAACCCAGTCGCAAAGTTTGGCAGCAAGTGGGTTGCGTCCGCGCCGGAGGGAGCCTACCATAGGCCACGATACTTATGAAACACTCCATTTCGCCCGCACTCGTTCCGGCACGCCAGAACGTCGCCCCGGCGGCGTTCACCCTGATTGAATTGCTCGTCGTTATTGCGATCATCGCCATCCTGGCGGGACTACTCCTGCCCGCACTGGCCAAGGCCAAAGCCACCGCCATCAGGGCCCAGTGTACGAGCAATCTTAAGCAGTGGGGCCTGGCCATTAACCTGTATGCCGGAGACAACCAAAATGCCTTTCCGGACAATTCCCAGGGTACGGACCTGGCCTGGATGGATGCCCGCTTGAACACCACTTTCTACCCCTATTATCTCTACCGTAACCGGCCCGGCACCACCACGGAGCGCGCCCGAGCGGATGTCATTTACTGTCCCACCGATCAGTGGCACCGTTTGGTCGAGTTGGTGGGCGGCGCGCAGACGCTGATCGGTTACCAATATCTGCCCGGACGCGTGCCCGGCTGGAACTACAATTCCGACGGGCTGGGCGAGTGGGCCTACCGGAAGAAACTGGGCGGCACCTATCGCCTTGCCCCCATGATGATCGACAAGATCCAGTGCAACGGCTCGGGACCTACCGCCATCTCCAGTTGGTACAGTAACTACGGCGGCAAGACCGTGGCCGACTCGAACCACATGGGAAAAAACGGGGTGCCGACCGGGGCCAACTTCCTTTACGAAGATTGCCGGGTGACGTGGCGGAAGTTCGACGTGGCCAACTACAAAACCGCCATTGACGTGGGGTCGCGCGACGGCGGCTGGGTCGTTTTCTACCGCCCCGGCGACCTCACCGCCGGGCCGTGGTGAGGCAACCGGATCGCCGGCTGCTGCGCACGATCTCTTGGATCACATCGGGCGGCCTTGCCCCATGAACGGCCGAAGTAAGTATCGAGCCACCGCCTTCAGACTGGCCTCCTACTCCCACCAGTTCATGAGATCGAAAAGGGAACGGCAGGGAAACTGGAAGCCTTGGTTTGCTGGCCGCGTTGCGGATGGCCTGGGCCAGATAGGTTTTTGTCCGCACCTGGCGACCGCACCAAGAACCTATTACGAACGTCATTAACCGCTTGGTTAAATGGTTGAAAAGTTAAATGGGTTAAATGGTTAGAAGGTCGTTTGGCCCCATTTAACCATCTAACCCATTTAACCTTTTAAGCAATCTGTTAACGACGTTCGTAATAGCGGTGACTTACACTTTCAGGGTTGCCAGGTAACCCGTACGTGGCACAATGCCCCACAGTTACCTGGCTCATGTCTTTGCCACCGAATTCATCCTCCCGTCCGCGGCCGAGCGCCGCCTCCGTCGTTGCCTTGGTTGGTGTCTGTGCTATCGGTGTCCATCGGTGGTTGCTATTGAATAGGTACCTCGGTTTCACTTCCGTCCCAGCGTGCGTTTCAGTTCCGCCACCAGCCAGTCCGCCTCCGCTTTGCTCCCAATCGCCGAGGCAAGCGTGATTTCTTTGCCGGAATCCAGTCTCGCCTTGAGGTCGTGATATGCCTTCTGCCCGCTAGTCATGCCGACTTTGGTGAAGATCTCGCGGAGTTCGCCGCTGCGAAACTCGCGCTGGCGCTTGAGGAAGAGCCATTGCTTCGTGAGGGTAAGCGACAGGCCATTCGCCACCAACCGCGTCCGGCGCAACCACAGGTCCGCGCAGACGATTGACAGCAGCAGGCCGACGCCGCCAAACACGACCGGGAAGACACCGGTGAACAGCGCGAAAAACAGGTCGGCGAAAGTGGCGTTGGCCCGCAACGAGGCGAGCGCGTTCCATCCCATGAACACCGCGACGCCCAGGCACACCACGGTGAACAGGCTTAAGACGGTCGCAACCCCCGGACTGCGCGCCGCCGGAAAGTATAACTCCTTCCCGCCCTGCGGTGTGTTGGTGACCGTGATCCGCGAGTGTAGCGCCTTCCTTTGCGCCTCGATAGGAAGCTGGTACTTATCCGTAGGATCTTCGGCGGGGGCGTCACTGACTTCGCCGTGGAAGACGGGCACTTCAAATTGCAGCTTGAGGTCTGGTCCGGCGATCTTCGCCTCCGCCTCGACGCGCCAGAGGATGCTGTCGTCTCCCGAACCGGCGGGTGTGGCGGCGGGTTGATCGGCCGGCAGGCGGAAGAAAATCGGGATGCCCGTCCGCCCGGCGCGCACTTCGGGCAAGCCGGAGCGCAAGGCGCGTTCTTCCTGCCAGAGAATGGTTTCGGACGTGTGGCGGTGGTCACCCGAACCGCTCGTCACGCGGCGCAGACAGGTTAGGCGCGTCTGGACCGGAGCGTCTTTGGGCAGTGTGGTGCTGAGTTCGATCACGCCGTCGAGCGCGCCTCCCAGCACGGCGGGCAAGGTCTTGAGTCGGAGCACCGCCGCCCCGAAACGCCGCGCCACCAGTGTCGTGCGCACCGCCGCCACCAGCAGCGCGACACCGATAGCCGGGAACAGGAAGATCAACAGGAACAGGCCGCGCGGATGAGATGGCGACAAATCAGTGAGGAAGCCAATGGCCACCATCCAGGAAATGGCATTCCAGAGTGCAGCGAAGATCCACAACGCAATCGCCGCGGCGCGTTGGTTGGGGCGGATTTGGCCGCTGGCCCAGTCCTCGCGCCAGAGCCACGGCGAGTTCGGATAAAGCGACTGTCGCGACTTGAGTCGCTTGGCCGTGCGACCGGCGAACACCGCGAAGGCCATCAGCCCGAAGCCGACACCACCGAATACCAAGCCGAACATGCCGAGCATCAAGGCATCGCGGGAAGCGCCTGCCCGGAACTTGTTCGCCGCCATCACCAGCGCCATCACCCCGAAGCCGGCGAACGGCAGACCGAACAGCGCCAGGCAGCCACTGCCGGCCTGACCGGCCGACTGTGACTGACGGTTATTACGACCGAAATTGATTTCAAACGCCATGCTCTCTGCTTTCGCTCAGACTGGATCGGTAACTTGGAATTAGGAACTCAGGAACTCAGGAATGACCGTCGCTCATTGCCCTCCAAGCGCCGAGAACGAGCGACGGGGCAATCAATTGGCAATTGGCAATCGGCAATCGGCAATCGGCAATCAGATATGCTTCGAGTCGTGGTCATCCTTCACGGCGTAGCCGGTGTCCTGACGCTGGAAGTTCACCTCGTTTTTCTTCACGTAGGCGTTGAACACGTCGTCGGCGCTCATGCCCAGCGTCTGGGCCAGGCTGATGAGAAAGTGAAACAGATCCACGACCTCGACGCGGGCGTTCTGCTCATCGAACTTCTGGTATTTGGCCCACCATTTCCAAGGCACGCTGTCGGTGAGTTCGGCCAACTCCTGCGACAGGGCGCGGCAGTAGTTGAGCACCCACTTGGTCTTCTCTTCTTCGCTCATGCCGGCGGTGCGAACGCCAATGCGTTCGTTAAGGGCCTGCTGCATGCGGAACAATTCACGGAGTTGGTCTGGTTTTTCCATGCGCGAAGGATTTGCCAGAGCAGCCGGTCATGGCAAGCGGAATTTCGTGCCCGCCAGAGCATCACGCGGGAGTTACTACGCGGCCCACGCCGCCAGTGGTAGGGCGAGGCTTCCGCCGAGCCGCGCTGGGGTACGGTTGGGCGGCGGGCGGCGGTTCAGCAGGAGTAGCCCAATCCCAAGCCCGGTTAGCGACCAAGCCGACGGCTCCGGCACGTCCAGGCCGGTGGTTTGCCCGATCCAATCCAAGTAAGGTTCCACCACCACCCCGCCGCCAATGTCTCCGAAGTGACCGCCATAGCCTTCGACAAAGGTGTTCACTCCGACGAGCGAGTAACCGGAGTCATTACCCAGTAACAGCGGGCCACCGGAGTCGCCGGGGCCGATCAAGGTTTCCAGGTTGTTACCCAAGCTGCCGCCAGACTGTCCGACGGTGTCAGGGGAATCGAAGTCATACCGGAAAACCGCGTTGAAGCCTCCACCCCGGTCGTCAGGCTGGAAGGAGTCCGCCACGTTACGACCAAGACGGCGGCCGGTGAGGCTGGCCGACGTGGTGTAGCCGTAGTCGCCGTAACCAGAGCGCCCAAACCCGGCCAAGGTGACTTGCGCCCCGGCTTGCAGGCTGCCGCTGAGACTGGGAAAGAGGATGCCCGCCGGCAGCGAAGTGGCGAAGTAGAGCAGGCCAAGGTCGCGTTGCACCGATGGATTGGCGAACCCGGTGAAACCTGGACAGGTGTAGTAAGCACTCGCGGAGTACACGCCGAATCCAGGAAGGTTGAAATTGATACTCAGGCCGGCATCGGGAGTACCATTGTCATTGAGATCCAAGTTATGCCCGGCGGTAAGAACCCAGTTCGGTGAGATGGCGGTGCCGCTGCCGTAGTAGCCAGAGACGCCGGAGCGGATGTCCAGCGCGCCGACCGCATTGAAGGGCGAGGCGGCCCCCAAGAGATCAAGCCGGTTGGCCGGGGAATCTGACGGGAAAGCCGTTTCGCTACCTGCCATGATGGCCGAAGCCTGATGCGCCGTCGCCAGCGACAGGAGCGCCACGGCGACGGCTGACAGATGGTTGCGCTTAGAGCGTGTATGATAACGCCGGGCGTGGTAGGGCGAGGCTCCT
>CAINDV010000840.1 GCA_903847485.1 uncultured Verrucomicrobiota bacterium | reverse complement strand
GCCTCAACGACAGCGGCAATGATCCTATCGGACGGCTCGGCCGGAGCCTCGCCCTACCACGCCAGGCGTTGCCCTACACGCTCTAAGCAGCCGGCTGTGCGTCTCCTAGCGTTCGTGCTACACCACTTCTGCGCGCCCAAGTTCGTGCTGTTCCAAGTAAAGAAGCGATGAGTTGTGCCGCTCACCATTCACCTTTCAGCCCGGCCGGGCGATCGAGCATAGCCCAGCGTTTCAACGCTGGGATGGAGGCCGCTCGCGCAGGATCAGTCCCGTCAGGGACGACAGAGAAGCCCTTGCCGCCAACCGCCGTTCCGGTGCATCTCCAAGTTGTCGGTTACTTCGGGGGACGCCGGGTGAGGACACCCGGCCTACAACCGCGAGCGCACGCCGCTGTAGGCCCGGGGCCCTCGCCGGACGGCCCACGCCAATTCCTCGGAACAGGATGTCTGAGACTTGAGGGCCTACGCCTTGCCGATAAAGCACAAGTGACATGGGCGATGCGCACAAGGTGGCCTTCGATTCGGGTGCCGGGCGCACCGCCGCCCCACTCAGCATTCCTGGATCTCTTTGAACCCCATCAAATGGGACAAGTGGTGTACCATTCGGGTGTGGTCGCCGTAAAACACGACCCGGTGAAGCAGTGTTCGGGCGTCGCGGGCGTGGGTGATGTCCTTGGACCAATTCTCGAGCATCCGCTCTGCGCTGCCCTTGACTTCGACCGTGATCTGGGTGCGGCAACCCGCGTCGTCAAACTCAGCGACTTTCCCCTCGATGATCTTGCCTGTGCTGAGGAGCATGGCATCGTCGTTCACCACCTTGGCGCAGGTAATCGTCTCGCCCACCCGCAAGGCCACCTCTGCAGAAGCGCCCGAGTTGTCGTCGCGGTGGGTGCGGATGTTGAAGGAATGCCGCTCACCTTTGGGCCCGTCCATTCGCGTAGGTGCCACACAGTGGGCGTGGATCACGGCATTCTTGGAAAGGTCAAACAGCGGGTCGGTGATAAAGCCCGGTTTATTCGCCCCATATTGAAACATCAGCATCGTCAGCGTGCTGTCCAAGTCGGCTTCGCAGGCTCCGGGATAACCCAGGTCGCACAACTGTGCGAACCCGAGGCACGGATACCCCAACACCTGGATCGGCATCCCGCCCAGGCAGTTCACTGTAATAGCCTGCGCCTGGTAGTCCGCGAGCATCTGGCGCATGCCGAGGTACATCTTCGTGGATTTGATGATTTCCTCGCGGGACGGCTCTACGATCTTCTTGGCCGGCTTGAGAAACAGCTCCTCGGCCACTTCCGTGGCGAGTTGGTCATCAACTTTCTTGTGGGCCGCGACGGCCTGCTCGGTGGTGATGTCAATCACCTCGCACCCGAACTTATTCTTGATCGTCTCACGCCGCGCACCCGCTTCCGCGCTGACGATCAGGATCTTACTCTGGCGCATCTGGGCAGCGGTCTTCAGCAGAGTCACCGCGAAGTCTATGTCCTTCCAGTCGCGGCTGGGCAAGTGGACGATCGGCTTCCCGGCTCGTCGCTCCTCCTGGATATACATCCATTCATGGATGCTGAACGGGGCGTCATAGATGGCCAGCGGCAAACCGGATGCCAGGGACCAAGTCGGCATGCTGGGGCCGATCTTGATGCACAAGATACCCTGCGCCCCGGACTGCTTGATGCGCTCGACGGCCTCGCTGCCACCGTCCAGCGCGTGTCTCCCTACAAACTCCACCTCGGGAAACTTGGCAGCCATCTCGCCCACATACTTGTTGTACTTGGCCCGCGCTGCTTCCGCGTCAAATTCGGGTTTCGGCCACGCGCCGGCTCCGCCGGAGAAGAACACATAGATTTTGGCCTTGGGCGTCGGCGGCAGCGGGACCAGAGAACCGGTCAGGGCGGCCCGAACGGGAAGCCGTCCCATCCAGCACAAGGCGCCCAGCGCGACGGAGCTGGTCAGGAACCGGCGGCGGCTCACGCCAGTCGAACAACGGAGGCAAGGGCTGGAGGTTAGGCTGCTGTTGGCAATGCCACAGGAGAGATGGTTCTGTTTCATAAGTGTTTCTAGGTTTTAATAATGGCCGAAAATGGGGTTTATGGCTGCAATCCAACTGATAGGAAATTGCTTTCTGGACGCTTCGCGGTTTACAGGATTGGGGTAGCAGTGAAAAAACGGGTGAACTCAAGGACGGATGATGACGGCAGCACCCGGGCGGCTCACGCGGATGGTGAGAGGCTTGGTGAGCGTGGTTGCCGAGTAGGTGCCGGGGCGCAGCAGCACGATGTCGGCACCGCCGGTGACAGCCGTCACCCCGGCGGCGAGGGTATTGAAAGGTGCGGCACTCGTGCCATTGCCGCCAGATGCTGCTGCCGCATCCACGAATTTCGTGACCCCGGTCGTCACATTACTGTTATTGCCATTGGCATAATCGGTCCACCAGTCCATCTGTCGCTCGGTGATAACGAAGCGCGTGGGCCCGTAGCGTTCGGCGTCCGTGAGCACCTTGCTCTGCGCGGGATCATCATAGAAAAGTTGATAATAAGACATGGCATTGTTGGCGGTGTTATCCACAAGGATCTTCCTGTCGGTCGTAAGCGAGGAATAATTCATCGACCAATTGGTCAGGGCGATGGAGTTGCGGATGGCCGTTTCGTTGCGGCCTGGCGCCGTGTTCGGATCGGGCGCGGTGTCGGTGAACCCGTCGTCCGGGAACGTGTGCCCAAGCCCCATGAAATGGCCGATCTCGTGCAGCAGATTGCCGGCCACCTGGTATCCGAACGCGCCGGAACGCCCTTTCACCAGATCGTCCAGCAGCAGGTTATAGGCAGATATGATAAACCCCTCGCCTTCGGAAGAATAGTCGCCGTTGTTGATGTAGATGTTGATGGCGTAGTCATTCCAACCGAACTGGGTCTTGTTGGCTTGGGCTTGGGTCACAAACTGCTGGCGATTCGTGACATTGTACTTGAGGTCGATTGCATACCATTTGCCGGGCCCGGTGGTGTCGTTGAGCGAGCCGATGCGTTTGAAATTCCCGCTGGTGTCCAGATCGGCCGCCCGGACGCGATAGCCGCGCCAGGTGTTGGCCAGCCAGCGGTTCATGAGGCCAAAACTCTCATTGAGCAGGGCGTCACTATTGGTGGTCGGGATCTGGCCGGTGGCCGGATCCACGATCATTTTCACGGAAACATTGAGCCAAATGAAGCCGTCTGCCGCGGATGCCTGCCGCAAGGGCAGCCCGGCGAGAACTATCAGGACAAGACAACGGATGAAGTTTCTGATAGGAAATTGCTTTCTGGACGCTCCGCGGTTCAGGGAGAATTGCTTTTCAGTCGAATTGGTCACGGGCCAGATTACAGCCATTGGAAGCGATGGGGCAATAACTTTCTTCATTGTTTTTGCCGGGATGGCAGCCGCCCCCGCTTTCCCTGCCCAAAGGCTCGCCGGGGCAGGCTTTCGACCCGGACCCGGCCGGCGGAGGTGGCGGCAAGGCACACCCTACCGGCGGGCTGCAACGGACGGGCGAAATAGTGGCCAGTTCTTGCAAAATGGCAATCGGGTTGGAGCAGACCAACACTGGATTGTCAATTGTAAGGACCGACCCGAATGGCAGTTAGTTAAGTCCTAATTGTTTCTTGGATAGGCGCTTGCGGCGAGGAGGGTTCGGGAGGTTCTTGAGCATGTGCGCGGCCGCCAGTTGCTGCATTTCCATGAGGATCTCCCAGACTTGGCGCTGATTGGCGAT
>CAINDV010000839.1 GCA_903847485.1 uncultured Verrucomicrobiota bacterium | reverse complement strand
GGGTAGGCGCTCGCCCCCGCCGGTGAACAACGCCGGAGAAGCTATACAGTTTCTTGCAGAGTCGTGTATGCTGGCGGCATGACCATCATGACTACCGCCCCCGCGCCCGTCACCCTGGCTCGTGAACCGGCCCGGCCGGCCCCGCGCCCCACGCCGCCGGTCGAATCCCTGGCCGTGCTGGCCGCCCGCTTGGCCGGCACCCTCAACCCCACAAGGCTTGGGCGACACGGCTCAGCCCATCCGTTCGGGCCACGGGGGCCATCGCCCCCCATAAGGCGGCCGGGATGGGTTCGCGAGGTTTGCGCCGTTGCCGCCACGCGGCCAAGGCGGGCTGCACTTGCGCCCGGGCGCTGGCCAAGGCGGGATCGGTTTTGGTCGCTGTCTTGATTGCATAATCTGGCGCCAAGACCACCGCCCACCCCCAACGCCGTCACACACACTTGCCGCAGCAACACGATATGATAGACCGGCCGGTTGGCATCCGCCCAGATGCGCAATGCTACGCCGTCAGCCTCGATTTAAATCGAGCCGGTTGGCAAGTCCAGCACCTGCCGGAACGGCTTGCCCGCCTTGAACGGATTGGGGTCGAGCGAGATCCGCACGCGCCCGATCTTGTAGATGTCGCCATTGAAGTTGAAGGCATCGTTCTTGGCTAACAGCAGGTACAGGTCGCCCTCCTCGAGGGCATAGACGCCGGTGGCCACGTCGCCGTTGCCAACGGGCATCACGCCCGTGGCGTCCTTGGAAGGGGTTGCCCAGACCACGTTGTACCGACCCATGCGCTGGGCGGCGTGGGGCGCGGCCACGGAACCCGCCGCCACTTCGGCCGTAATTGCGAATGACAACAGCCCTGCAAACAAATATCCGATGCGAACCGTAGTTGGTGGCGTCAAGTTCATTGGTGAAACCGATAGCGTAATTGCCGGGGAACAGATCATAGGAAGATCACCGGACCCGTCGCCCCTACAAATAACCCACCCATCATCAGGAGTGCAACTACCTTCATTGTCTTTGTGCCCTTCCTGTTAGTTATTGAAATCCCCCCGCCTTGGCCGTATCGGAAATCGTGACGTTGTCAAAGGTCACGGCCGCCTTGCCAGAGGAGTCGAGACTGACCGCACGATTTTCAGCGCCTATCTTGCCTGACTTGTAGATGACCAACTGCGCCATCGCGCTGGGAGCACCCTCCAGCATGACCGTCAGACCAGAGCCTTCGATCTTCTCCGTGTAGCTGGTCACCGCCGCATCAGCATAGAGCACCTGCGGTACGTCCTTGCTCTTCTCCTGAATCCAAAAGGCTGCGCAAAGCTCGGGGCCGGCAGCGAGGTCGATCAGCAGACCGTTTTCCTTCAACTGAGCCCCGGAAAACGCGCCGCGGAAGCGATGGTTGAACTTGCCGCCGGGCAACATGGTGATGTCTTCCACCAGATAGGTCTTGGCCGAGTCCAGCCAACGCAACCGGGCGGCGAAGGCATTCTCCTGGGACAGCTTGAGATGGTTGAGGGCAAACAGCAAAGCCTTGGTTTTCTTTTCGTCCACGAACATCCACGACCAAGGGCCTTCGTTCTTCTGCCAGTCGCCACCGTTGTAAACGGGCCGCATCAGTTCGTTCAGCACCGCCTTGAAACGCGGATTCTTCCGCCAGTCGTTGAAGGATCGCAACTGGGTGATGGATTCGGGCGGCCAGCCGTCCGGCATGGAGTAGGTGGTGGTGTGGCGGGCCAGCAGGAACTGATAGTACCAGAGTGGGGTGCCCTTGCCAGGCCTGAGCACTCCCGTCCTCGCCCCAGGTCGAAAGCAGCCCTTCGAGCGGAAACAGGCCCACGCAGTCGAACAAGTCGCGCACGTCATCGCGGGTGTCGGTGGGGCGGAACATGCCGACGATGCCGTTGTCGGCCATGTGGATCAGGCCCACATTTTCCTGGTATTGTGCCGGCGGGGTGGGATGTGCCGGGTTGTCGATCTCGCACGTCACTTGCATGATGAAATCCGGGTATTTCTGCGCGATGGTATTCATATAGCGGCGCAGTCCCAGGATCTTGCGGTACACGGAGTCGCTAGGATGGGAATAGGCCGTTCCCTTGTCGGTCTTCCACAACAAGCCGGCGTCCATCTGGTCCCAGGTGGTATGGTATCTTCCAAGGAGGGTCTCTTCCATCTGCTTGAGTTTGAAGTCCACGTTGGCCGGGGCGGCACAGTCGCGCCCCTCTCCCCAGCCATTGTAGCAATACTTCCCTTGCAGGCTGAACCAGTGCCCCGGCTTCATGCCGCGGGCAATAATCAGGTCGCAGAGCGCCGGCATGTTGGTGGTCCAGCCGTCTCTCGGCTCGCAGCCGTCTTCCGGCGCATACCAGAAATCGTAGAAATGGATGCGGTCGAACCCGGCAGCCGCGCATTTCGGGATGACGCTATTGCGGTACTTCGCCTCCGTGCGCCCCTCGTTGTTATACCATATCCAGTCATTCGCGGAGAGTTGATGCGTCGGGTCGTGAAACTTGAATCGCTTGCGCAAGTGCTCCGCGACGGCGACCCGGCCATCCAGGGTGTCGCCCCGGAACACGCCGACATTCACGGAGAAATACTCCACTTCCTCGCCCGGGAAGAGGACGAGCTGGACGGCTTTAGGATTGGTGGCGACGGAAAGGGTGGGGCCCTGTGTTTTCGCACCCTTGCAGCCAGGCGTTCACATACAGCATCTTCTCCCCGGGCAGCCCCTTCCAGCCACCCGGCTCCAGGGAGGTGGCCCAGTTATTCTCGAGCAGGACAAACAGGCCATGCCCGTCGTCGTAGCGTACCAGGCAATTCCGCCCGGACCGTCGCCGCTTCCGGCGTCTGCTTGAGCAGCAGCACTGTCCGTGCAGGCTCCAACCGGTGGGCGAGCAGTTGCATTACGTGGCGGTGGAAGCGCAGGTACGGTGGTGGTCACTGTTGACGCTGATGCTCCTGGCCCTGCTGTGCGAAGCGCCGCGCGGACAAAAGGACTTGAACAAATACAAATCTGCCCGCCGCCTCGCACAAGGTGAGAGCACCCGGCCTACGCCCTTGCCAAACCGTCCTTTTGATTAAGATCGGAGAGGAGAGTGAAACTCCTCCCCGCCTTCCTAAACCGGACGGGCGGATTGCCCGTACCCGGCGGGGCGCGACCGAGCCATGATGAGAATCGCTGAAAAGAGTCGTTGACTCCGTTCATGTTTCCTGCGAGGATGGGCTCGGTTTAGTGAACCACCACCTATGACTAAGATCAGCTTGTCCCTTGCTTTCGCCGCCGCCGCGCTGTTCGCCGCCGGGCCGTTCGCCTATGCCAACCAGCCCAGCCTCCCCGGCCCGGCTACCACGCCGCCCACCGCCACTAACCAGCCCATTGCTTGGGCTGACCTCGGCACCCAAGCCACCGCCCAATACTCCGGCGATGGCCTCTCCGTCTTCACTGCGGCGGATGGCGCGGTGCGGCTGCGCTGCGCCTTCCAGAAACTCGAAGGCGAGGCGACCGCCGAAGGCTTGTGGCTGACCTCCACCGCGCCCGGCGCGGCGGCCAGCCGCTTCCGCGTAGTGGCCGACCGCGTTGGCCGCGACGGCGCGGCGCGGAGCGCCGGCATTTTTGCCGGCGTGGAGATTGGGCCGACGACGATCTCGCCGACAAAAATGTCGGCGCTCCGACGGCCCGGTGCCTGGCCACAATGCGCGGTTTGCGAACCGTGGAACCTTTCCAGCCTGTAGCCACTATCTGAGTTGATTATCCTATGAAAACACTAACGCTCCGCTCCACTCTCATCCTCACCGCCGCCGCGCTGTGGCTGGCCGCCGGCCCGGCGGCGCTGGCGGCTGATCCGCCGTCCGTGCTCGAGTACGGCTGGGTTCCCAACGCCCAGGTCCGCGCCATTGTCCGCACGGCGGACACCGTGTATCTGGGCGGCAATTTCACCGCGCTCGGCCGCAACCGCCCCTATGGCGTGCCGCTGGACACGACAAGCGGCCAACCCGTGGCGGCCTACCACAAGGTGAACGGAACCGTGAGCTGCTGTGCGCCAGATGGCGCGGGCGGCTGGTATATCGGCGGAGAATTCACCCAGGTCGGCGGTCTCGCCCGCAATCGCCTGGCCCAAGCGAACCCGACGCCGGGTCAGGGGACCCGGCCTACACGACCCCGTTAGGCCGATGGTAAGGGATAATGCGGCAACAACATTAACACTAAAACGTAGTCATCATGAAAACAGCATCAAATCAGCATATCGCAAGTCCTTGTCCCGTCGCCGCACGCCTGTGCGCCGGGTTGCGCCGGCAGCACTGCCCGGCACTGTCGCCGCGCCCGGACGCGCCAGCCAACTGCGGTCGCTCCAGACGACCGCAGTTCCTGCCGCTCTGGCTGCTCGCGCTCACCATGACGCTGACCGGGCTGTTCGGCCCCGCGCCCGCCCGCGCCGCCCTGGCGGGCGTGGACTGGCAAATCGTACAGGCATCGTTGGATCACACCTGGTCCTCCGTCACCTACGGCAACGGCCTGTTCGTGGCGGTGGCCCAGGACGGCGCGGGGAACCGGGTGATGACCAGCCCGGACGGCATCACCTGGACCATCCGGACCTCGGCGGCGGATAACTCGTGGTACTCCGTCACCTACGGCAACAACCTGTTCGTGGCGGTGGCCATTACCGGCGCGGGGAACCTGGTGATGACCAGCCCGGACGGCATCACCTGGACCATCCGGACCTCGGCGGCGAATAACCAGTGGCGCTCCGTCACCTACGGCAACGGCCTGTTCGTGGCGGTGGCCGGTAGCGGCACGGGGAACCGGGTGATGACCAGCCCGGACGGCATCACCTGGACCAGCCGGACCTCGGCGGCGAATAACCAGTGGTACTCCGTCACCTACGGCAACGGCCTGTTCGTGGCGGTGGC
>CAINDV010000838.1 GCA_903847485.1 uncultured Verrucomicrobiota bacterium | reverse complement strand
TGTGGATGTGGTCAATGACCGTGTTGACGTAGTTTGAACCGGTGATGTGAATGCCGCGGCGCTCGCCGTCGCTCGCGGCGTCGTTGATCACCTCGAGGTCGTTGATTTCCCAGAATTCCTGGTTCATCAGCAAGACGGCGTCTTTCGCCCCGCCGCCATTGATCAGCGGACGGGCGCTGCCATCGTAGGAGCCGAGGCGGATGACGTTGTTGGTCGTGCCGGATCCTTTGGGCCAGAGCGTGCCCGTCCAACTGCCGCCCGCGCGGAAGAGAATCCTGTCGCCGGGCGCGAACGTGGTGGCGTTGACCTTGGCGAGCGTTCGCCAAGCGGCGTTGGTAGCCGTGCCAGCGTTTGCGTCGTTGCCGGAAGCGGAATCCACATAATACGTGGAAGCTCTTACGGCCATGCTTCCCAGAACAACCAACGCCAGCATACAAAATACAGAACGACTCATATCATACAGGGGTTAACGCCAAGTTTCTTCAGCCAGAATTTGAACCGGTCCCAGCAGGCCGGAAGGCAGGAGCGGAGATTTGGAAACAAACTTGCGCATGTTTGTCTCCGTAAAGCGCTTCTCCGCCGGCAGCGCGGCATCGCCGATCAGGCGGTTGGGCCAAAGATTGACGACCGTCACTTCCAGTTCGTTATCCCCGACCTTGACCGCGCTGGTGATGTTGACACCGGCAGGCTTCGCCCAAACCACACCCAGGTCTTTTCCATTCACGCGCACCTCGGCAACCTCACGCACCTCACCTAGGTCGAGCATCAGTTGGCCGCCGCTTTTCGGGAGGGCCAATAGCGTGAATGCTTTCCGATAGATCGCCATGCCCGAATAGAACTTGATGCCTGTGTCAGCGTGTTTGGTCCAGTCCGTGAGTTCCTCAAAACGAATCTTCGCCGGGCCGCCCCATTTGGGATCAAGCGAAACATCCCACGCGCCGCTGAGTTCCAACTGCGGCTTGAGCGTCGGGTAGTTGCTGGCCGTGGTTCCGTTGACTTTCGGCCCGATCGCTTTGCGGAAGACGACGAAGGTTGATCCGCACGGGGCAAACTCCAGCGGCACCATCGTGCGCCCGTTTTTCTGACGAAACGCGGTCGCGTCGCGCCGCTCACCCGTTACAGGATTCCAAAGTTCGGGTTGTTTGCCGGAAACCCGAAACGAGCACGTGACGGATTCCGGTGTCTCCCAGCGACTGGCGACGAAATAGATCTCTGTGCCATCGGACATCGAGCGGTGAATCCAGTCGATGGTGCCGGCATCGCTGAGTCCCTGATGCTCAAAATCCGGCGACACACTGAGTTCGTTGAGAACCTGCCGCGCGGTCTTTCCCCAAACCAACCGACCGGAACCGATGCGGTTATCCGTGACGCTTGGGTCGGCCCAATTCCACAAGCGTTTGACGAGGGCTTCAAACTTTTCCGCATCGCCCGGTTTCAGTGCCATGCCGAACATTCCGGTGGGACGCGGACCAACCACTGTCGCACCCGCGTTGATGAGAGAAGCCACTTTCTCCAGAGCCGGAAGCTGCATTGGCAGATTATCGGGGAGAACAAGAACACGATAGCTCATGCCATCCGGCAACTCCATGCGTCCATTATTTATGCTCAGGCGCGTCAAGAGCACATCGGTGTTGCAGCGGTCGAAATCGTAGCCCTCACCCAGCGTTGGCAGGACGGTTTTCATTGCCACGCCGGCGCCGGATTTTTCACCTTGATAAATGAGCGCATCGGCGGTGAACAGGCCCTGCTGCAAAAGATAGGCGCAGCGAGCTAGATAGGTGTTCAATGCAGACGTCTGATTCCACCAAGTAATGCCAGGTTCGTAATGCGTGCCAGCCCACATCGTGTAACCGGGCTTCGCGGATACTCTCGGCGAAAGTGCCGATGCGTGGAATATGACGCGATTAAGCCCGTCGCAGAATGCCTGATCGCCGGTTGCCTTCATCCGAAAAGGCGATTCCTCCCAGTGCGGGCCGACGGAAGTGAACCCTTCACACAGCATGATCATTTTTCCGTATATGTGGTTGGCGTTGGCGGCGTCCCGCAGCAGGAAGCGACGTTCGGGTGTGGGACGGTGCGGCGAAGGCATCCAGAATTCGCCCATCGCCACGTCAACCCGGCTGGAATTCTTCAGCAAATCCGACTGCTTCATGTTCGGCCCGGCGGCTTCGGCATAGAACGGGGAACTGACTGCGCTGGCCATTTTGCGCCGGTAGGCGTAGTGGTTATCGGCAAACAGATCATCAATCGTCAGCATGTGATCTTGCACAATCTGTTTGGAAAGCTCCTGGTCGCCAATCACCCGCCCTGCCAAAGCGGGCAGGTAAGGCAGTAAATCGTATCCCCGGCGTTTCTTGAACTCCTCGGGAAAAATTTTGGTCCAGGTGGGATGCCCAGCCTCCCAGCTATCCTCTTCAACAAACTTCAACCCTTTGCGCTCCTCGGGCGTCATCTCAGTCAACAAACGCCCCATCATTGCCTCCCACCCTTTGTCCATCGCTTCGGTGCTGAGACCGTCAAGCTGGACGCTTCTTTCATTGCCGAACTGGGAGGACACCTGAACGAAACGCATGACGGTCCATTTGCCCGCCGGCGCATTCCAGCGCAGTTTTCCGCCAGCATCCAAGTATTTGGTGATGTCAATGACCTCATCAACCTTCACGAGTGGTTTGTCCGGGAAGGCAAGCACAACAATGTCGCGATGATAAGGGTCGCCATATAGGGGTTTTTCCGGAGACTTGCTTTGCTTGATCTTTGGAACCGGCAAGGTCCCCTCGAAGAGTCCGGGTCCCTTGAATGAAGTTTCTGACCATTCGAGTTGTTGCTGCCCAAACTCATTGCTCACGAATTCGCGAGGGGCGGCGGTCCCTATGGCCACGCCCAGATCAATTCCGATGCGGTTCGCCTCCTTCGCGGCGAAGCGAACAGCCGCACGCCATTCGTCGCTCCAAGCTGGCATCCGGTTAAAGCTGGGACCTGCGGATTTGCCCCCGTATTCATCCGTCTTCACCTTGCGGTATTCCTTGCCTTCCAAAACCACCTTTTGGTCAGGATACCAGACCGGGCCCATACTGCTGGGGTAGATCAGAACGCCGACAATGCCTTTGGTGTGGAACTCCTCCAGATCGCGCGTGATGCACTCTCGCGGGGCCTCCGCCAACCACATCCAGTAGGTCCAGGGTCTGGCTTCACGTGGCGGTGTGGCAAACTCCTGCTCCAGGCTCGGGATTGCTGCTCCGGTTGGGATGCCGATATTGACTGGCTGACCGGCCTGACTGGAGGGCAGCCACATCAAAGGCAACACAGCGGCAAGCAGGATGCTTTGAAATAATCGGAGTGGATTAAGTTTCACGGGTTCGCGTGTGTTTGCCAATAATTTGCTCTTGGGTGTTTTACTCTTCAGCCAGAACTTGAACCGGCCCCAGCAGGCCGGAAGGTAGAAGCGGGGACGTGGAAACAAACTTACGCATGTTCGTCTCGGTGAAACGCTTCTCTGGTGGCAGCGCGGCATCGCCGATCAGGCGGTTGGGCCACAGATTGACGACGGTCACTTCCAGTTCGTTGACCCCGACTTTGACCGCGCTGGTGATGTTGACGCGAGCAGGTTTGGTCCAAACAACACCAAGGTCTTTTCCGTTCACCCGGACCTCGGCCACCTCACGCACTTCGCCGAGGTCGAACAGCAGTTGGCGGTCTTTGTCAGGTGTGGCCGGCAGCGTGAAGGTTTTCCGATAAATCGCCGTGCCTGAATAGAACTTGATCCCTTTGTCAGCGTGTTTGGTCCAGTCCGTCAGTGCGTCAAAACGAATCTTCGCCGGGCCACCCCATTTGGGATCAAACGATACGTCCCAGCCGCCACCAAGTTCCAACTGAGGCTTGAGCGCTTGGTAGTTCCTGGCCGTGGCTCCGTTGACTTTCGGCCCGATCGCTTTGCGGAAGATGACAAACGTTGACCCGCAGGGGCCAAACTCCAGCGGCACCATCGTGCGCCCGTTCTCCTGACGAAACGCCGTCGCATTGCTAATCTCACCCGTTACCGGATTCCAAAGCTCCGGTTGTTTGCCGGAAACGCGGAACGAGCACGTGACTGACTCTGGTGTTTCCCAGCGGCTGGCCACGAAATATATCTCCGTTCCATCCGACATTGTGCGATGAATCCAGTCGAGGGTGCCGGCATCGCTGAGGCCCTGATGCTCAAAATCCGGCGGGGCACCGAGCTCGTTGAGAACCTGACGCGCGGTCTTTCCCCAAACCAAACGACCGGAACCGATGCGGGTCTCCGTAGCGCTTGAGTCAGCCCCATTCCACAAGCGTTTGACGAGCGCTTCGAATTTCTCCGTGTCGCCCGGCTTCAGGGCCTTGCCGAACATTCCGGCAGGACGCGGACCAACCACCGTCGCACCCGCGTTGAGGAGAGAAGCCACTTTCTCCAGAGCAGGAAGCTGCATCGGGAGATCTTCGGGGAGAACCAGAACGCGATAGCTCATCCCATCCGGCAACACAATGCGTCCATTCTTGACGCTCAGGCGCATCAAGAGCACCTCGGTGTTGCAGTGGTCGTAGTCATAGCCTTCCCCCAACGTGGGAAAGGCCTTCTTCAGGACAGGAGTGTATCCGGATTTATTGCCCTGATAGAAGAGCACGTCGGCGGCGAACAGGCCCTGCTGTAAAAGATAGGAGCAGCGGGCCAGATAGGTGTTGAATGCAGGCGTCTGATTCCACCAAGTCATGCCAGGCTCATAATGCGTGCCTGCCCACATCGTGTAGCCGGGCTTGGCGGTCATGGATGGTGAAAGTGACGCCTCATGGAACGCGACGCGGTTAAGGCCATCACAGAATGCTTGGTCGCCAGTCGCCTTCATGGAAAATGGGGATTCCTCCCAATGTGGGCCGACGGAAGTGAACGATTCACACACGGTGAACTTCTTGCCATAAATGTGGTTGGCGCTGGCAGCTTCCCGGAGCAGGAAACGACGTTCGAATGAGGGGCGGTGCGCTGAGGGCATCCAGAATTCACCCATCGCCACATCCACCCGGCTGGCATTCTTGAGCAAATCCGACTCCTTTATGTTCGGTCCGCCGGCTTCGGCATAGAAGAGAAGGCCGTCTTTGTGAGCCAGCTTCCGCCTGTGGGCGTAGCGATTGTCTGCAATCAGATCGTCAATCGTCAGTTGGTGATCCTGCTGGATCTGCTTGGAAAACTCCTCGTCGCCAATCACCCGTCCTGCCAATGCGGGCAGGTAAGGCAGCAAATCATATCCCCGGCGTTTCTTGAATTCCTCTGGAAAGGTTTTGGTCCAGGTTGGATGCCCCGCCTCCCAGCTATCCTCTTCAATCAATTTCAACCCTTTGCGCTCCTCCGGTGTCATCCTCGCCAACAACCGGCCTACCGTCGCCTCCCAGCCTTTCTCCGTCGCTTGGATGCTGAGACCGTCAAGTTGGACGCTTTTCTCATTACCCAACATGGTGGGTATCTGCACGAAGCGCATGATGCTCCATTTGCCCGCCGGAGCATTCCAGTTCAAACGTCCGCCCGCATCCATCTTGGCGCTGATGTTGATTACCTCTTCGACCTTGATTTGAGGTTTATCCGGGAAAGCAAGCGTGACAATGTCGCGATGATAGGGATCGCCAAATCGCTTCTCATCCTTCCGATGAGCCTTGCCCTCGGGAACTGGCAAAGTCCCCTCGAAAACTCCGGGCCCCTGGAATGAAGCTTCCGACCATTCGATTACCTGCTGGGAAAACTCATTGCTCACGAACTCACGAGGGGCGGCGGTGCCTATTTGCAGACCCAGATCCATTCCGAGGCGGTTCGCCTCCTTCGCGGCGTGGCGAATGGCAGCAAGGTTTTCGTCGCTCCAAAATTCCGCACGCCCCGCGGGTCTCTCAGCAGATTTGCCTCCGTATTCATCCGTCTTCACCTTGCGGTATTCCTTGCCTTCCAAAACCACCTTTTGGTCAGGATACCAGACCGGACCCAAACTGCTGGACTTGATGGTGGCACCGACAAGGCCTTTGGCATGAAACTCCTCCAGATCACGCGTGATGGCCTCCGGCGGGTTCACGGTGCCCAACCACATCCACCAGGTGTAGGGTCTGGCTTCGCGTGGCGGCGTGACAAATTCCTGATCCAAGGTCGGTGTTGCACCTTCAGCGCCAACAGCCACACGAGTCGCCGGAACCGCCAACAACACCAGCAGCAAGAGCGTCAATCGGATATTTATAAGAGTGCCCGCAAGCGTGTTAAGAAACATCGCCCTGAGCTTACGAAGTGGCCCGGCCAACGCCTAGCTACTCGTTTGAGTAGGTCTTTTCGGCCGGTAGTCAGAGCCCCGGATCGGCCTCACGCTGGCACCCGCTACCGGAGATACTGCACGATGGCTTCGGCTCGCGACCGAACGTGGAGCTTGCCATAGATGTTCTTGAGGTGAAACCGCACGGTATCGAAGCTCACGGCCAACTTGTCGGCAATCTCTTTGGTCACGAAGCCCTGGGCCAATAGGCCGAGCACTTCCTCCTCGCGCTCGGTCAGGCGTTGGGCCAGCGCGGTCTCGGAACGCTCTTTCCGAAACGACTGCACGACCTTGCGGGCGATCTCTCCGCTCATGGGCGCTCCTCCCTGATGCACTTCGAGGATGGCTTGACGGATCTCCGCCGGCGTGCTGCGCTTGAGCAAGTAGCCGCTCGCCCCGGCTTCCAACGCCTGGAACACTTGCTCGTTATCGCCATAAACCGTGAAGATCAACACCTGTGTCGCGGGCATCGCCCGCTTGAGCCACGCGATGCACTCGATGCCTGACAAGTCCGGCAAACGGATATCCATAATCACCACCTCCGGGTGATGCTGCGGAAGCGTCTCCAACGCGGACTTGCCATTGGGAAAACTACAGACAAACCGCATTCCGCTGGCACGCCCGACGATCCGCTCCAAGGTGCTGCGGATTTCATCATTGTCCTCAACAATGGCCACGCGGATCGGGCTGCCCGCCGGGCGGCCTTCCGGCGGAACACTCATCGTTGTCGCTTCTCGATTCACTTATAGATTCCGCCCTGCTCCTTCGGGTCGCCAACCAGGCTTCCCTCCAGATGAAGGCGTCCGCGCAGTATCTAGCCGATTCGCTGGCGCGCGCCTAGCTACTCAATTGAGTAGGGAGCCCGGGCGGGCGCCCGATCTGGAGGTCACGAACCTCCAGCCGCTCCGTCAGGCGATAGGGAAACGAACGCCTGTCACGTGAAGGCCCGATGGGACCACTGATAGGATATTACTGATACGAAATTGCTTTTTGCGCGTCCGCAAGTGCTCAGCGCTGCGCGGGTGATTTATTTTAACATGAACCCCGCATCACACCAGTCGCCGTGGTCGCTTTTGTTGTTGTCTCCGGCCGAATCCGAAATCAGGACGATTTCGCGGGCATCCTTGGGGATTTGAACATCAATGTGCCACTTCTCGATCTGTCCGAACCTCAGAACTGGCGTGCTGTAAATAATCCGACGGGCATCCGAAGCCTCAATGGCCACTGTAAAGATCATACTGGACTGATTGTCGCGACGATTGCTCTCGTCGATGCCGACAACCGCGACAAAGCGCCTCCACTCCGGCTTACGCTTATAGGTCACAAAGCCATCCGCATGGAGGCAGATCCCGTGCTCAAAGGTCTCCTTGCCGAGGGTGAGCTTGCCGGTTTGAGACTTTCCGAATTGGACCGGTCCATGCCCTGAAGCGACCTGCTTCGGCTTAAACTGCTCAATGGGAAGATCAGGTTTCGGCGGTTTAGGACCCAGTTCAGGCTGCTTCAGCGTCGTCCATTTCGCTGATGCGGGGGCGCCACGCTCGCCGCTGATTGAAAACGGCGTGACCTCGTAGATGTAGTCGGTCGCGGCGTTCGCCTTTTCGTCCCGCCATGTTCCGCCGATGGCCTCCTTGGCAACGACTTCATTGTTGCGCTTGATTTCGCACGCACGGGTATTCGCCTGCCACGTAAGCACCACGGGTGAAAAGACGTCCGTCTGGGCGGCCGAGAGCTTTTCCAGAAGCGGCTTCAGGCGGACTGCCTCACCCTTCTTGAACGAGACCGACCACTGGACCCGCAAACTCTTCCTGGAGTGCAACAGGACCCGGACCAGCCCCTCTTCTGTCTTGCTTTCAATGGTCACGTCCGGCTGGTCAACCTTGACCGTGTCCAGCACAAATCCACCCTTTGAAACCAGGGTCGTGATGCGCAGTTCATAAGGGTCCTCGGCGACCAGTTCGCTGGTGCCCGTGAGCGTGCCGTCCTTCCACTCCTCCTTGAAGACATCAACCAGGCCCTGCGTGATATGCCTGGACGTGCTGATGAGCTGCGGATGGTCTGCCAGCGGACGGATTGACAAAGCTTCACAGTAACGTGCCGGCAGGGTGCGCACGAGGCGATCCTTAAACGGCGGCAACAAGCCGTTGCTCCAGTAATCAAAGGCGACATAGACCGTATGGTCCTTGAGTCCCATCCGCTTCAGATCATATCCAATCGTCGCTTCCTTGGACTCCCAATTATAGACGCCGATCAGGTTGCGCTCAAAGCCCAAGGATGTGTCCGAGACCAGCCACAAGCGCGGGATCGTATTTTCAAACAGGTCCACCGGTCGCGCAACCGCCTTATGGCTCGGCATGGTGCGCTTGAGCAGATCAAGCTGATTGGGCTTCAGGCGGCCGTACTCTTCACTGCTGCTGTTCATAAAGCCTGCGAGGGTCACAAACGTGCAGATCACCTTCGAGGCCATCTCGGGTTCGATGCGGACATAAAGCGGATCAGGGTCATTATACCACACCCGGTTATGGAGGAAATACTTCCACGCTCCATACTTCGGACCGCGCAGGATGGCCTCCCAGTTCGGGCCATTGTCGGGTCCGATGCGCATCGCATCGACCATGCCAAAGGCCATTCCGGCACTGCGCGCATTCTGGGTGTCGGCGCACGCCATAATAAAGGTGTCAGGGCCGGCCTCCTCGCGGACGATCTTCTGGCTGTTTCGCGCCATCTCCATCTGCGTCATCTTGGGATTGTCCAAAACCGCCTGGCCATAATTATCCTCTTTATAGACATCGTTAATATATGTCAGATTGACGGCCAGCCCCATCCAGTAGCCATCCAACTTCATATATTTATAATTCCACTCCTTGACGATCTTCCGGATCTGCAGGCGCAAATGGTCCTGGACCTCGGGAATCGTCAAGTCAAAGGGGTTTTCGCCCCAAAACGTGTAAAACGGCTTCCCGTCCGGATACTTGGCAAACCAGTGGTGTTTCTCGGCATACCAAGGGTCATCATAAGTCCCTGCAAACGGTATGAGCCAAATGCCCGCGACCATCCCGTGTCCGGTGATGACATCGGCTGTCGCGCGCATGCCGTCTTTGAAGGTGCCAGTCGGGTTGTGTCCGATAAAGACCTTTTTCGGTCCGTTCTTGGTGCTCGTTCCGAGCTGCCAGCCGTTATCGATCTGCATGACATTCATGCCAAACTTCTTCAATTCAGCCGCGACAAATTCCGTCCGCGCCTTCACCTTCTCCTGGTTGGCATTCGAGCGATCCACATACCACGTGCAATGGACCGTCGGCATGGGCGGCAACTTGATCTTATAGACCTTCGCAACCGCATCGGCATACGCTTCCAGACCCAGACGCGCATCTTCAAAATAACCGACCGCAAAGGTTTCCAGAGCCTCGGACTGATTTGGTTCCATTTGGAGCCGTCCATAATCCACCCGCGGGATCATCGTCTTCTTATCCGTCAGGACAATGCCGCTGCCGCGATCCGTCGTCACCCAGCCGCCGACCACCCCCTGGCGCGACTCCGCGTCCACCATGGCCAGCCACATATAGCTGCCCATGTTTTTCTCAATGGCGTGTGGACCGCCCGTGGTCAGCACCGTGGTGAGCGGGGTGGTCTGAATATCGAGTGCCGGATAGCCGACGCGATTGGTCACGGTCAGTGTTGAACCATTATTGATTCGCATCCGGAAAAAGACGAAGGGCTGTCCTGGATACAGGGCAATTCTCAGGGTGTCACTTTCCAACGCAACGCCC
Organism: uncultured Verrucomicrobiota bacterium; assembly: GCA_903847485.1. GTDB lineage: Bacteria > Verrucomicrobiota > Verrucomicrobiia > Limisphaerales > JAJXZI01 > CAINDV01. The sequence goes on along the minus strand of CAINDV010000838.1, from coordinate 1,057 downwards.
TTGCCCAGTTGATCGGTGAACTCCATTTTCTTAAAAGTGGCTGAGGGGAGCAGGGCCTTCGCAAAGCATTGGTCGCCCATTAAAAGCGCGAGCTGGCCCTGCTCGGAGAGCGAAACGGTTAACGTGTTATTGCTGATCTTCTGCTCAGCGGCAAGGGTTGTAAACCCTGCGCCAGCCATGAGGGCAAACAGAAGACAAGGGAGACGTCCAAAGAACTGATTCATAAATTTTGGATATTCCGGGAATTAAGTGGGAAAAGCCCGAAGCGGGCGGGGGCTTTCTGGTTGATGAACACATTCCATGTTGGTTGACATATCATAGATTGTTCAAATTAAGAATGTTTCAAATAATCGTCAACGACGTTCGACCACCGCAGGGCGCGAGTTTGAAAAGTCAAAGGTGTTCATGTCAGTTGAGCCTCGGGGAGGAATGCCCCTGGTCGCGGATTTTCTTTAGCAGCGCCTGGAGCTCGGCCACCTTGTCGGGATACCCACTGGCGAGGTTGTGTTTTTGGCCGATGTCATCCTTCAGATTGTAGAGTTCCACCGGCAGGTCGTCATCCGGCCCGTGCTGATGCTTTTTGTTCCAAGCCGACGGCGACTTGTGCTGAGCGTAGCCGGACGCGGCAGCGATCAGCAGCCAGTCGCCATCCCGGATGGCGTAGTCCTTGTAGGTATTGTGGACCATGGTGCTGCGCGGCGGGGTTTTGCTCGCGCCTTTGAGCCAGGGCTGGAAATTATGGGAATCTTCGGCAGCATTCTTGGGCAGGTCGAAATTAACCAACGCCGCGAACGTGGCCATGAGATCCACCTGCGAGATGAGCGCGTCCGTCACCGTGCCCGCCTTGGTCACGCCCGGCCACTTGATGAGGAACGGCACATGATGGCCACCTTCGTAGATGTCGCGCTTGACGCCCCGGAATGGCGCGGAGGACCAGTGATCAAATTTCTCGTCGCGCGCGTAGGCGTAAAACTCCGGGCCGTTGTCCGCGCTGAAGATGACAATGGTGTTGGACTCGAGGCCGCTCTGGCGCAACGCCCCGAGCAATTGCCCGCAC
>CAINDV010000837.1 GCA_903847485.1 uncultured Verrucomicrobiota bacterium | reverse complement strand
GGCGGGTGCCTACATTCCGCCCCTACGGGGCTTGGGGGTTCTGTGCTGGACGTGGCTATAAACATGGCGCTCCTACGGAGCTGGCACTGAACGGCGCGCACCCTGTCACTCCTTAATTCAACGGCAGTGCATCCGGCGTCCCCCGAAGTAACCGACAGCTTGGGGATGCACCAGCGTGGTAAGCGTCATTGCCACCAACGCCGAGACGGGTGCCCTCGTGACGGTGCTCCTCGAATTGATCGCCTTGGGCGATGAGAACACGCTGGGCTTTAGTGTCATGTTTGACCCGGCGGTGTTTAGATAGTCCGCCCGCCCCATCTGCCAGGAGGAGAGCAGCCGTTCCATGAGGACTGCCACCGCTTCGGCGGTGGCGGCGGATTCGTTTTCAACGGTCAGGGTCATAATTTTTCCGTCTGCAATAACGTGAGCTATCCATAGCCGTCCCTTGTTCCTGCCACGGACGCCGGGCCGGGCCGGAAACGGACGTCAGGGCCACTACGGCTTCACCCACTTCACGACCATGTCATTCGTCTGCGGCGGGCCGGGCGTGCTGCGGCCATCGGCGATGTAGCGCTCCAGCAATTTTGTAAGCTGGGCGACGACTTCGGGATGCTCGGCCTGGAGGTTCTTCTGTTCGCCGATCTCCGCGGTGAGGTCATAGAGTTGGATGGGCGGAAGGCCCTTCGCTGCGGGAGTGCCCGGCTTGGGCGCGCTCCAACCGCCGGAGTCGGCGCAGAGTTCGAGCTTCCACCGGCCTTGGCGGATGGCGAACGAGCCGTTGATCGAGTGATGCACCAGCGCCTCCCGCAACGGCGCGCGGTCCTGACCCAGCAGCGCGGGCAGGAAACTGACGCTGTCCTCGGCGGCGGTGGCGGGGAGCTTCGTGTCCAGCACCTCGGCGCAGGTCGCCATGAAATCGCCGAGGCCGATGAGTTGGTCGCTGGTGGTGCCGGCGCGCACGCTGGCGGGCCAGCGGACCAGGAACGGCACGCGATGGCCGCCGTCGAAGATGTCGGCTTTCATACCGCGCAACGGGCCGCTGGGATGGTGTCCCTTGGCGGCCAGCTCGGCGAAGTTGGCCGAGGGTGAGCAGCCATTGTCGCTGGTGAAAATGACGAGCGTGTTGGTCGCCAGTCCGGCACGGTCGAGGGCGCGGAGGACTTCGCCCACGCTGGCATCAGTCTGCATGACGAAGTCCGCGTAGGCGTTCAGCCCGCTTTTGCCACGCCACGCAGGAGTGGGAAGGATGGGCGTGTGCGGCGAGTTCAGCGGGAGATAGAGGAAGAAAGGTTTGCCCGCGCCCGCTTGCTGGCCGATGAAGTCCACCGCCCGCGTCGTGAAAGCGAGCAACACTTTCTCCGCCTCGAAATCGGCGTGCGCCGGGCCTTTGCGAATCCACGTCTTGTTAGTCGTGGGCAGGCCGGCAGTGCGGTCGTTTTCGATGAACACGTAGGGCGGCATGTCGAGTGACGCGGCGATGCCGAAGTAAGTGTCGAAGCCACGGGTCGTAGGCCCGTGGGCGATGGGCCGGGTGTAATCCACGTTCCAGCCGTCAGCCTTGGAACCAGCGGCGGCGTTGGCGGGCAGCGCCCAGGTCAGGCCCAGGTGCCACTTACCAATGCCCGCGGTGGTGTAGCCTTGCTGCCGGAGAAACTCCGCGACGGTGAGGCGACCGGACGCGATCAGCGGCGGCGAGTAACCGTCGAGCACGCCGGACTGGAGGCGTGTGCGCCAGTTGTAGCGGCCGGTCAGGAGGTGGTAACGCGATGGCGAGCACACACCCGAACTGGAGTGCGCGTCGGTGAAGCGCAGGCCCTCGGCGGCGAGGCTGTCCAGGTGGGGCGTGGCGATTTTCGACTCAGGATTGTTGGCCCGCACGTCGCCGTAGCCCAGATCGTCGGCGAGGATGAAGAGAAAGTTGGGCCGGGCCGGCTCCGCGGCGAAGGCCGCGCCTGCCAGCAACCACAACCCAAGACATGGAATGCTTCGCACAGGTGTCAGCTTCGCAACTTCCACCCCCGTTCGGCAAGCCCGCCATCAGCCCAAATTCCGAAATTCAAATGACGAATGACGAAGCCCGAAGCCGTATCAATGCAGCAGAAAGAGCATCCAATGAACCGCAGAGAAGCGAAGGACGCAGAGAAAGAGTAGCTGCCTGCCGCCTGACAAAGGTCACCATTCGGTGAGCCAGAACCCGGCGTGGAACAGGAACAGCGTGTTCCGGGTCGGGGGGCGCGACTTCAGGCCGCTTCAGCGGGAGCGAGCCGATGGGGTGGAAAAGCCCCAACACCACTCAGATTCTATTCATTTCTTCGCCCCCGCCAGCTCTTCCTCAAAATCCACGATCTCTTTGATCTGCACCAGAAACCAGCGGCTATTTTTCGTGAGATTGAAAATCTCCTCGACGGTGAAGCCGGTGCGGAGGGCGTGACGGATGAAGAAGATGCGCTCGGCGTTGGGGACGGTGAGTTTGCGGGCGATGACGCCGCGCGGGAGGATGGCGCGGTCGCCATAGACTTCCGTGCCGATGCGCCAGGGTTTGCCGTCGCCGCCCAGACCGCTGCGGCCGATCTCCAGCGAGCGCAGGCATTTTTGCAGGCTTTCCTTGAATGTGCGGCCGATGCTCATGGCTTCGCCGACGGATTTCATCTGCGTGGTGAGCGTGGGGTCGGCCTGCGGGAATTTCTCGAAGGCAAAGCGCGGTATCTTGGTGACGACGTAATCAATGCTCGGCTCGTGAGCTACGTCGGGGTTTCGCGCGTGATGTCGTTCTTGAGTTCGTCGAGCAGGTAGCCGACGGCGAGTTTGGCAATGGGTGAAAACTGCCTCTGGGCTGTGCAAACCACAACCACACACGCCCGTGCAAGAATGGAAAACACTTTCGCTCACGACGTGTAGAAAAGTGTTGCCACAATAAATCCCGCAGCTAGAATCGGCGCATGGATTCTGTTGAAAAAGTGTTAAAGGCCGTGCTGGATTTCCACGCAGGCGACCCGCAACTGCTGGCCGTTCAACTTAAAGCATCACCAGCTTCGGTTCAACGCTGGGTGACTGGCGCAGCCAAGCCCCGTCCTGCTTACGAAGCCAAGCTCCGAAAGATTTACTCCGAACTGGCGAGTCAACCATCCGCGTTAAGAGAAACGCCGCCAGCTTACCGTGTCACGCCGCATCATCCGATGATAACGGAGGCAGTTGACGCAACGCTTCGATCCATTCGAGAAATTCTGCACAAGCGTGCTCACCTATCATCGAGAAGCCAAGCGTTGGATGAACTTTCCAAGTTGCTCTTTGCTCACGTCGAAGGTTTGCGCCGTGGCAACGGCGGGATTTCTCGACAGGCCGTTGCTCGAAACGGCCACAGTCTGGCCGCAGCTTTGAAAGAGCATGTGGACGAAACGATGCGCCAAAGCCTGCCGGAATCGCTCGCGCACTCTGTGGATGCACGGGACTTTGAGTTGAAGCTGAAGCCACAAGAAAACGATTTGGCGGCAGAACTGATCGAGTGCTTTGAAACATTACAGCGGCAAACCTCTTCATTTAGTTTTTCCGGCTTCGACATACTCAACGAAGTGTTCGGAAAATTTCTGGCGGATTCGTTTATTGACGAGAAAGAGCTTGGCCAATACCTGACGCCGCCTGAAGTGGTGAAGTTCATGATTGGGCTGGCGATTCACGGATTGTCTGATTCGGAACTGGCGACGCTTTGTGATCCTAAACGGTGTGCCGACTTCGGTTTGATTCTCGATCCATCTTGCGGTGTGGCTTCATTCTTGGCCGAAACAGTCCACCAGCTTCAAGGACGAATGGAGGAACGCACGCAAGACGGCAAGCAGCGCGAGGCTTGGCTTAATGCTTTGCTTGGGCGCGTGGTAGTCGGGATAGACAAGAGCGAGCGAATGGTTCGGCTGGCGCTGACGAATATCGCCATGTTCGGTTTTCCGATGGCCAGACTTCACCTCGCCAACTCCCTTGCCAGAAACGGAGCGGACGCCAAAATCACGGACAGCTTGTTTGGCAAGGTCGGATTGATTCTGACGAATCCTCCGTTCGGCGCGTCTTTCCAAGGAAATGATCTGGTGAAATACAAGGTTGCCACGCAATGGGCGCGACGCTTTCCAGGCAAGCTGGATTCCGAAATTCTTTTCATGGAACGCTACCTCGACTGGCTTGCTCCCGGCGGGCAACTCATTGCCATCGTGCCCGACAGTATTTTGACCAACAAGGCGGTGTTTGAGGAACTACGCCGGGGAATCGCAAACGACGTTGATCTATGCACAATCGTTTCGTTGCCCAGCGTGACGTTTGGTGTCGCGGGCACGAATACGAAAACTTCGGTTCTCCATCTTCGCAAAAAATCGAAAGCCAACGGTTCATCGCATCGCACGGCGTTCGCCATCTGCCAAGACATTGGATTTACAGTTACGACAAAGGCGAACCAGCGCATGAAGATTGTTCAGGGCGAAGGCGATCTTCCGCGCATCCTCAATGAAATTACCGAACTGCCGCCCAAGCCGACCTTGGTGAGATGGCTGGAGGATGCCCATGTTCTTGAACGGTGGAACGCTCAACATCACGCTTCTTTGTCAGCCGAGGTCGAACAGCGATTGAACCGCAAGGCAGAGGGGGATTTGCTGATCTCGGACGTTGCCGAACTCGTGGACGAGCGCGCCGACCCGCGCCGCTCGGGAGACAAGCAATTTAACTACATCGAAATCTCGGACATAGATTCTCAAACGTGCGTAGTCTATTCCAACAGCATTGAAACTTCGGTTGCGCCGAGCCGGGCGCGAAAATTGGTGAAGGCGGGGGACGTTTTGGTTTCAACCGTGCGACCTGAACGCGGAACAGTCGGCATAGTCGGGCCACATCAAGACGGCTCGGTTTGCACAACCGGGCTGGCAGTGTTACGGCCAACCAGCATTGATTCGCTGACGCTCGCTTACTTGCTCAAATCCGAATTCGTGATTGCCCAACTCATGCGGAACAACGTCGGCATCGCGTATCCCGCTATTGATGAGTCTTGCCTTTCTGGGGTGCTGCTGCCCGCTCGACGGGAAGATTTACCAAAGCTTCAGCGGCAAGCTGCGGAGATTTCCAGATGCGAAGAACAACTCCACCATATCCGAAAGCATTTCAAGGAATCCATTGAGAATGCCGGGGCTGCGTGGCGGCAGATGAATTTCAAGCCAGCTTCCAAACCTCATCCAGTGACCCAAACCACGTGCCGTCGCCAACCGCGCACAGTGGATTCTGGTTCACATGCTCCAGAAATTTTTCAGCTCGCGGCAGCCCATACTTCTTGACGTCTTTGGGAACAGACCGCGCGAACGCAAAGTCCCGAATATTACCGGTGCGGAGGAACAGGCTGACCGCAAAGAAGTCTTGGATGGCAAATTTGCAACTGCTCGTTGGATAACCATCCGTCAGGCTGTGAATCAAGCGCGCGAATTTGGTGTTCGTTCCCCAAAGTGATTTGGCTTCGAGCTTTTTGACGATGCCTGATTTCTCCACTTCAAAATCAAAGTAAGCGTAGCCGCCGATATGCTTGGCCATGTCTTCGGGCATCCGGCGCACTTTGTATCCGGCCTCCTTCAAAACTTGAACGAGCGAATACTCGACCAGGCCGCTGAGAACTTTGGCCGATGCTCCATACTGGTCAACTTCCAAGAAATCATTTTGCGAGAGACTCGACAGTGCTTTCTCAAGCTCTGCTTTCTTCGAAGCCGAGCCAGTATAGATTTCTCCTTCGACAACGCCAGCCTGCCGATCCACTGAAAGAAATCGGCCTTTGGCAATCTCCCGCCAGACCCCGCCTTTCTCGTAGGATTGCGGAACGAATTTGCCCGTTCGACCGGGAGCGACCAAGTCTTCACACTCCTTGTCGATGCTGATCGTGAAGCTGGCGCGGTAGTGGTTCTGGCCGGAAATCTTGGTGATGGTTTTGTCGAGCGTTTTAATCGGAATAAGAACCGGACAAAGAATGCTTTCAAGCGCTTGCGGCGTTACATCACCATAGCGCTTTGTCAGCCGCTCAAAGAGAGCTTTGTAATTAAATTCCATAAATCAATTTGTCGCCGTCGCCAGTTCTTCCTCAAAATCCACAATCTCCTTAATCTGAACCAAGAACCAGCGGTCAATCTTGGTCAGGCCAAAGATTTCCTCAATCGTGAATCCCGCCCGCAGCGCGTGGCGGATGAAGAAGATGCGCTCGGCGTTGGGCACGGTGAGTTTGCGGGAGATGACGTCGCGCGGGAGGAGGTCGCGGTCGCCATAGACTTCGGTGCCGATGCGCCAGAGTTTGCCGTCGCCGCCCAGTCCACTGCGGCCGATTTCGAGGGAGCGAAGGCACTTTTGCAGGCTTTCCTTGAACGTGCGGCCGATGCTCATGGCTTCGCCGACGGATTTCATCTGCGTGTTTAGCGTAGGGTCGGCTTGCGCGAATTTCTCGAAGGCAAAGCGCGGGATTTTGACGACGACGTAGTCAATGGTTGGCTCAAAGCTGGCCGGTGTCTCACGCGTGATGTCGTTGCGGATTTCGTCGAGCAGGTAGCCGACGGCCAGCTTGGCGGCGATTTTCGCGATGGGAAAGCCGGTGGCCTTGGACGCGAGCGCGGAGCTGCGGGAGACGCGCGGGTTCATCTCGATGATGACCATGCGGCCGTTGTCCGGGTTGACGCCGAACTGTATGTTCGAGCCGCCAGTCTCGACGCCCACGGCGCGGATGACGGAGAAGCTCTGGTCGCGCATGATCTGGAATTCTTTGTCGGTCAGCGTCTGGATGGGCGCGACGGTGATAGAGTCGCCGGTGTGGACGCCCATGGGGTCGAAGTTCTCGATGGAGCAAATGATGACGCAGTTGTCGGCCTGGTCGCGCATGACTTCCCTCTCATACTCCTTCCACCCGAGGAGGGATTCTTCGACGAGGATTTCGGTGACGGGCGAAAGGTCAAGGCC
>CAINDV010000836.1 GCA_903847485.1 uncultured Verrucomicrobiota bacterium | reverse complement strand
TTGCCACATCTGGTGCTGGCCGGAGGCGTGGCGTTGAATTGCGTCGCGAATGGGCGCTTGCTCCGCGAAGGGCCGTTTCAGGATGTGTGGGTTCAACCCGCCGCCGGCGACGCGGGGGGCGCGCTCGGTGCCGCCTTGTTCACTTGGCATCAACTGCTCGAAAAGCCCCGCACGGTCACGGGCCAGGATTCGCAACAGGGTAGCCTGTTGGGCCCGCGCCATTCCAATGAGGCGATTGAAGTCTTTCTCCAATCCCAGGCAGCAACCTCCCGGCGTTTCAGCGAGGAGGCGCAACTGCTGGCGGAAGTGGCGCGGTTGCTCGCGCAAGGCAAGATCATCGGCTGGTTTTGTGGTCGGATGGAATTCGGCCCGCGCGCGCTCGGAGCGCGCAGCATTCTGGGCGACCCGCGCAATGTCGCGATGCAGACGACGATGAATCTCAAGATCAAGTATCGCGAGAGTTTTCGACCGTTTGCGCCGTGTGTGCTCAAGGAACGCGCGGCTGAGTATTTCGGTATGCCGCCGCAGACGGAAAGCCCCTACATGCTCATCGTGGCCCCGGTCGCTGCGGCGCAGCGCAAAGCGCTGACCGAGGCGGAGACCAAAACGATGACCGAGGATGACGATTTGCGAAAGCGCGTGAATGTGGTGCGCTCGACCTTGCCGGCGGTCACGCATGTGGATTACAGCGCGCGCATTCAAACCGTGGACGCCGCGCGGCACGGGCGGTTTTACCGGCTGCTGCAGGCGTTTGAAAAAGCGACGGGCTGTCCGGTCCTCGTGAACACCAGCTTCAATGTGCGCGGCGAACCGATCGTCGAATCGCCCGCCGACGCGTATCGCTGTTTCCGCTGGACGGACATGGATGCGCTGGTGCTGGAGGATTTCCTCCTGCTCAAGGAAGACCTGAAAGACTCGCCCTCCGAAGCCGAAAAGCAGAAACATCTGTCCACGTTCTCCCTCGACTGAAACGCCCGCCATGAAATGGTCCGATCTTCCCCTCAACCCCACGCCCCGGATGCTCCGGCAATTCTCGGGCGCGTGGCTGGTCGTTTTTGCCGGACTGGCCGGCCACCGCGCTTTGCTGCGCCATCAACCCGACGCCGCAGTGGTCCTAAGCGCGGTGGCCTTGCTGGGACTGATCGGCTTGGTGCGACCGGCGTGGATGCGCTGGCCATTTGTAGCGGCGACGGTCATCACGTTTCCCATCGGCTGGGTGGTTTCCCAACTCGTCTTGCTCTTGATGTTTCTTCTGGTGATCACCCCAGTCGCGCTTTTCATGCGCCTTCGGGGCCGCGACATTCTCCAATTGAAACGACCGCCCGCGAATGTCAGTCTCTGGAAGCGCCGCCCCGAACAAACCGAGCCGGGCCGGTACCTGAACCAGTTTTGACTTCGGTGTACTAGCCGCCTTCACCCCATGAAGCCAGACAAGCCTAGCGAATTCGAATTCGCCGCCGAGCAATCCCGCAGCGGGTTTCTCGGCGAACTGTGGGCGTTCCTGAAATCCAACAAGAAGTGGTGGATGCTGCCGATCATCGTCATGCTCCTGCTCCTCGGCCTGCTGGTGGTCTTGTCCGGCACCGGCCTCGCCCCGTTCATTTATACGATGTTCTGACGGACCGTTTTGGAGGGGAAGCGCTCATTTCGCAACCGGAACAATGTTCTGGTCGAGGATCTCAGCGAAGAGCCTGTGGCCCGGCTCATTCCAGTGGACGTCGTTGTTGAAGAAGTAGTATTGCAGGCCGGTTGACGCGATCGCGGCGCGAAAACCCTCACTGGTGTTGACGAAGCCGCAATCGGGATGGCGCGCAGCCAGGTTTTCCTTCTTGATCCAGTACTCGAAAAACGGAGTCGAGGAGTAACTGTCCGGCAACGCGCCGTGAAGCAGAGTGGTCTTGCGCTGTCCGGCCAGATTCTCGGCTCTGGGATACGTGACGAAGTACAGCTTCTGGCCGGGCGGTTTCATGCGGGCGATCGCCTCGATGTATTTGGCGGAGTTCTCGAACAGGGTTTTGTAAGGCTCGGGATCCTTGCAGGTTTCAAGATACAGCTCCATTTTCCTGGCCTCCCGGGCGCCGATTCGGGTGCTCTCCGGAATGAATCCTGTTCCCGTCAGCCGCCGCTTGACCAGATGCAGACGCAGGAAAACCTGCGAGTGGCGTAACAGGAAGAACCTCACCGGGCACGACTCGTAGTCCTTCAGGATCGTGGAGGCGAAGTCCGCCTCGGACACTGCGGCGACGCCTGCCACACCCGGCGCCGCGGCCAGCTCTTGCTCGTAGAGGTAGTCGTCAGCGACGTCGGTCTGGTCGAGGCAAACGATGACCACGTCGGGGGCCAGAGGCAAAACGACGTCCCGATACAAGCGCGCGTAGAGCATGGTCGAGCACGAGGCGACGCCGAGATTGACGATCTTGACCCGCGGGCGCTTGAGGGCGTCGTAGGAATCTTGCATCACCGACGTGAAGCGGAGCGGAGCGGAGACCTCTTCGCCCGCGACAAAACTGTCGCCGAGAATGGCGATGGTGAGGTCACCCTTGAACGCCGCCGGCTCGGCCTGGATGCGCTTCAGAAGCGAAAAAAACTCCTCGGGGCCGTGGTGATAGCGCGCCGAGAACCGGGCGTCGGCGTAGGGCAGTCGGAAGCCCGGGAAGAGGAGGTGGAGGCCACCCTCCATCAGAAGCAGGGCGGCCATGACCCCGACCAGTAAAACAATGACGGGCAAGGCTTTCTTCACGCGCGCAGCGTACAGGGCGTGGGACAGGCCGTCAAAATGCGATTGTTTGGCAGTTCAGTGCTTCACCGGTGATCGCACTGCCGAAAACTCTTTTCTCGTTTGACGACAAAAGGGGTAACCCCCTGGCGGGCGGCGAACGATCCGGCTGCACAAAATGTTTGACGACCTGACCAAGCCCAACAAGCTTGGCCCAGTGATCGCATGCCATCCGCCACTGCCAGACCGACCCAGGGCCCCGGGCAACTTTGCCTGCGGCGGCTCGCCTCAGGTGCCAAACTCCATGGACCACCTCCTGCCGGTGATGGTTGACTTGAGAACACATCCCATAACCCACAGCCACGATGCAGGGCGGCTTTAAAGGCTGAGGGATGGCGTGAAAAACACGACACTTAAACCCATGGCCCCTGAACCTGGCAGCCTCAAAAGCAGACACCTACCCGTTTTATGCCAATAATGAAAGCCATGCCCGCCATGGGTGGGGTGATGACTTTTTTCAAACCGCGGAACTTCAGAACCCAATTCCTGACCGCCACGGGTCTGAAGTTGGCCTTCCAAGTCGTGCTCGGCTGGTTCGATTTTGAGGTCATTGGAACCTACGCCCTGCAGAGACAGCAGCATTTGATGATGCTGTTTGGCCAGGCCTCGTCGCTCACTCGATTTGGACATGGGTTTCTGGAGAAAGGTGGCGAAAACGACGGCACCTTCTGGATGGTGCATGATTATGGTTTGTTTGCGTGTTTCACCACGATCATGTGGAGTGCCGTGGAGCTGCGTCAAAAGGGGGAGCGCTGCTATAGAATCAACAACACCCTCGGCATGAACGGTTTTAAGCAGGCCCCCTGGCAATCAACCTATCACCGCTTGTTCGAGGAAGTCCCCAAGAAGGACATTGATCTATTCTTCACCGTGAACCCGCTTCGCTTCGGTCAGTTTGACCAGCATTCTGATTTTCACGCGGTGGCCAACGGCGCGCTCGGGTTGCAATGGCTTCGTCAGTTCTTTCAAACGTTCATGAGCCCCACCGAGGAAGTGCGTCGGATTGCACATCATTTCGAGGCCAAATACCGCATCACTCACACCCCCACCATCGCGGTATGTTATCGGGGGACCGACAAGCATACCGAAGTGACTCCCACTCCGATTCACCGCTATTTTGAGGAAGTCGACGCGCTTCTGAAAAAGAATCCCGGCTCTGAGGTTTTGATTCAGACCGACCAAAAGCAAGTAAGGGATTTGTTCCTGCGGCGATACGGCAAACTCTGTAAATATATTGAGGAATTGCCAGTCACTTCGGGTAGGCGAGTCATGCATCAAAACCCTTCCTTGGTGGGGGACCGCGAATTGTTTGCCAAGAATTTGTATGCGATGTGCCTTGCCGTATCGAAAGCGAAGGTCATTGTCACGCATACCGGAAATGTGGGGCTCTTCTTGTCACTCCATGCGCTTATCAACAAGAACGAAGTGATTCAATTGCGTTGAACTTGGATGCTGTTTGGAGCCAACGATTGCGACATTCCCGAAATGAGGTGAAGGGATTGGCTCTGAATGGCCGTTCGTTGGGCCTGAGGACAAGCACTCCTTCGAGGTAGGGGGCGCACTGTCCTGACTGCTGGACCGCTTCTCTCCAGATCAGTCTGCAAGCAGCCAAATCCCGCTGGGCGACACCCGCCTCAATAAAAATCCACCTTCTTGCCGCTCAACGGCGAAGGTCCCGCGCTGATCGCGCTCCGGATGCGCATCCGGTGGGGCGCATTGCGTTTCAATAGCAACCAGCGGCCGAACCACCGTTTCTCCCGCGCTGCGAGGGGCGGTGTGGGATCGGCAAAAATACGGCCGAAGAAATCGCGAATCCGGTTGGGGTCAAAATACTCGTTCGGCCGGTTGTCTTTGAAGTACGGCTCGCGCAGATACTGGGCGTAGAGGTCGTCGTTGCGGTCCACTTCCGCCACCCGGGCCGCCAGCGCCTCCAGCGAGGGAAAGTCGTTGGCATTGATGAAACTCTTCGGATTGAACTCGTCCACCACCCGCGGGTTGCCCCAGTAAATCGACACGCAGCGCGCAGCCATGGCCTCTGCGATCTTCTCCGTGGTGTACCCGGGAACGGATTCGTTCTCGAACGCCATGTAAAATTTGTACGGCTTGAGGAATTCGAGTTTTTCCTGGGGATCGAAAGAGACGACAAAGCCGAGGTTGTTCAGGGCCTTGCCCCCGGCATCCACGCGCTGGTAGCGGGAAAGCAGGTGGAAAAAACGTCCCCGGTGCTCGGTTTTGCGATTCAGGTAGCTGGAGCAGAAACAACAAAACTTGGTTTTGCGGGGCCACCACTCCCCGGCTTCGTCCGGTGACCTCACCAGATCCTCGGCTCGCACCCAGAGGGCGTAGAGCGGAAGCCGCAAATGGCGCGGGTCGTCCAGCAGGTGATGGGTCAGCGCGTAATCACACTCGCGCCAGTTGGGCGCGTTCACTTCACTGGTCCAGAAAATCTTCTTGCAGGTGTAGAGCCGGTGGACGTTTGAGTTGTTGGAATAAATGAGGAAATCCGGATCGTCCGTGACCCGTACAGGGAAGCGTTCCCGCAGCAGGTTGAAGAAATAATAACATTCCTTCGGTTGCCCATGGCCAAAGTCGGTGAAATCAATGTTGATCTGGGACACCGCGTCCAGGTTGTTCATCAGCAAGGCACGCTACCGCAAACCGCTTCCAGCGTCAAAAACGAAACCGGCCGGGATCGGTTGCGGCGTGCGGCACCGCGCGCTTGGACATTATGCTCTTGGTTTTCTCCTGCCCAGCGGGTAACAAGCCGCGCCAGGTGCATAGATCAACCGCGCAATAGATCGGTAGCGCTCCATGAAACTAAAACATTGGATTCGTTTTCTGCTGTACCGGGACTCAACCTGGCATGGGCAATTCTCCGCCCTCCGTCCGCTGCTGCTGGGGTGTCAGGATGTCCAGCGCACTGTGGTGGACGTCGGTGCCAACGACGGGTTCTACAGCTCCAATTCCTATCCTTTCATCGCCCGCGGTTGGCCCGCCCTGTTGATCGAGCCGCATCCGGCCGCCTTCCAGAAGGCAAAGCAGCTCCATCGCCAGCGTCAGCAGGTCATCCTTGTGAACGCCGCTTGCTCGGATCGTGCCGGGGAACTGGCGCTGCAAACGTATGCGGAAGACGAGGGTGGCAGTCATTCGTTCCTCGGCACTGGTCCTGGCGGCGTCCGGGATGCTGTGCGGTCGCCAGGCGAGGCGGTTCACGTCCAGGTTCACCGGTTGGAGACGCTCTTGGATGAATTCAAAATTCCGCGAGACTTCGGGTTGCTGACCATTGACACCGAAGGCCACGATTTTCGGGTGCTGCGCGGGGCGAACCTGACGCGCTATCGTCCGCGGGTCATCATCACGGAGAAGAACCCGGACGACGAGGAGAAGTTCGCTTATCTGCGAGTGCATGGGTATTGCCTCCATACTGATTTGCAGTACGACACCGTCTGGACCGCGCCTTAATTCTGCCAGTGTTGGCCGTCATTTCTCCGAGGAAAAGACAGGTTGGATCGGTTTGAGGGGCGGGCGGCCCTGCCGCGAGCGCACTTGACTCCGCTTGCTCCTTGGAATCTGCTGTTCGCACCATGACCGCCGGACCAACACTTGAAAGCTACGCGCAAAACCAGGAGGACATTATTGCCTGGGATTACTTCGACCGGAAGACCAACGGCTTTTTCGTTGAAGTCGGAGCCAATCATCCCACTGAACTGAGTCAGACTTGGTTCCTGGAGCAACGCGGGTGGAAGGGCATCCTGATCGAACCCTTGCCCGCATGTTGCGAAAAACTCCGCGCCGTCCGCAAGCACAGCCTCGTTTGCGAGGCGGCCGCGGGTGCTCCGGAACAGGTCGGTGAAGCCACGCTGAACGTGGCCCAGTCCGACGTCTGGTCCCACTTGGGCGAGGAGAGCAAGGATCTGCCAGTGGCGGCGCAGATCAAAGTGGCGGTGCGGACGCTCGAGAGCATTTTGGACGAGGCGCACGCGCCAGCGGTTGACTTGCTGTCCATTGATACGGAGGGCATGGAGTTGAAGGTGCTGCGGGGCTTTAATCTGCAACTGCGCCGTCCTGCCTTGGTGTTGCTCGAGGATCACATGGAAACTCTGGACCTCTTTTTCTACATGCGGCGTGCGGGTTACAAGCTCCTCAAGCGGACGGGGCCAAACAACTGGTGGGTGCCGGTGGTGGCGAAGGCCCTGCCCATAACGCTGCGCGAACGACTCGCGTTGTGGAACCGCATCTGGTTTCGGTATCCGCGACGGCGGCTCCGGTGGCTGCTGGGGGGGCATCAGGGTGCGTGATCGCACCCGTCCCGTCGGCCCGCGTCGCAAGGTCTTTTCATATGGTGGTGGTTTTGGTGAGGAGGCGGAAGGGGAAGGCGGGGTGACGGGCCGACTGTTCGAAGAGGACGGGCCAGCTCAGATGCCCGACGCGTTGTGCCCGCAGCGCGATCAGCGTCGCCCGCAG
>CAINDV010000835.1 GCA_903847485.1 uncultured Verrucomicrobiota bacterium | reverse complement strand
CTGCGGGCGACGCTGATCGCGCTGCGGGCACAACGCGTCGGGCATCTGAGCTGGCCCGTCCTCTTCGAACAGTCGGCCCGTCACCCCGCCTTCCCCTTCCGCCTCCTCACCAAAACCACCACCATATGAAAAGACCTTGGAGCGCGGAGTGCATCTCGGTTAGTGGTGCCGGAACCGCCCGGTGGGGGCACCGGGCCTACCGGCTGGGCGGCGGCGCTCCCGGCTACGGTTTCTTGGGCTTATTGAACAGATCGAGTATGCCTTGCACCGGCGAAGCGGGGGCGTTGGTGGTCGTGGCGGCGGGGGCGTTCGTTGTGGCGGGCGCTACCAAGCCTCCGAGCAGATTGCCGAGGGTGCCTACCAGATTGGAGCTTCCGGGGCTGTTCGTTTGGGCGGGGAGGTTCGTCGCGTTAGATTTGACCAAGCTGCCGAACAGACTGCCTATGGTGCCTACGAGATTGGAGCTGCCGGTGCTGTTTGTTTGGGCGGGGGGATTGGTGGCGGTAAGGGCGGGCGTGCCGCCGCCAATCAGGCCGGCCGCAGTGCCGAGAAGGCCGCCGACTTTGTCCACCGTCGCGTTGCCAGTGTTGAGGAGGACGCCACCGCTGCTCTTAAGCGCAAGGCCAGCCAGCGCACGGTAATTGATGTCCGCCTTCGGCTCGCCAACGGTGCCTTTCATGGTGACGAAGTCGGGCAGCTTCGCGAAGACGGCGTTGGTCGGTGTGCCGTCAGGGACAAGTTTGACTTTCTCAGCCAGGCTACGAGCGAGCGAGATGTGCAGCGGAATTTCCAGCGTGGAGTTGGTCAGAACCGGATTCAGCGCGAGGCCGCCGCCAGCTTGCGCGAGAAAGGCCGAGCTTTGAATCGTAGCCTCGGCCAGCTTCACCTGGCCGCCACCCATGTTGCCGCGGAGCACGATGGCATTGAGCGGAGACTTCAGGATTTGGTCGACCCAACCGCCGGCTCCGCTGGGTGAGGCCGAACCGGTGAGTTTGCCGAGGAGGCTGCCGACGGCGGCGGTTGGATTCCGAATGTAATCGGGTATGCTGATGATAACATTGACGACCGACTTGAGCAGCGTGCTGCGGGCGTTGTCGAGGGAGAAGTTGAGATTGGTGGCGGCGAGTCCAAACTCGCCAGAGAGGTTTTTCTGCAATCCGGCACCAGTGATTCCCTTGCCTTTGATGTGCCCGCTGGCGATGGCGCTGCCGGCAAACTGGCCCTTGCGCTCAGGCATGAAACTATCCACCAGCGGTGGCAGCGGGAGGCCATTTGTGGCGCTGAAACTCACATCGTAAGTATATCCGGGCACGCCGAGATTCAGGTCGGCCTCGGCCGTGACGGGCGCGCCGTTGAACGTGAGCTGGAACGGCTTGATCGAGACGTGCCCGGCGTCGAGTTTGAGCGTGGTCTGGAAGTTGGTGATGTCCACCTCACGGAGGTAGCAGCGGCTGACGTTGGCCTCGACGGTGAAATTGCGGAAGGGCAGCGGGATCACGGCAGGTTCCTGGTTCGGGTCCACGGCTGGAGCCGTCGGGGCGGGCTTGACGACCGAGTTGGTGGCAGTGGAACTGCCGCCGGTGAAACGGTCGTAGTAGCTGGTGAAGTCGAGGGATTCGGCGAGCAGTTTAAGGCTGCCGGTGACGGCGTTGGTGTCGGTGAAATCCACCGTGCCGGTCAACTGCACCGAGTTTTTGGCGCGGGCGGTGGGCGTGAGCATCAAGGCACAGTCGCGGAAGGTGGCGACCTGTTGGCGGAGGCCGAGGTCGAGCTTGCACTGCGCCTCCAGCGGCGTGGTGGGCAGTTTGCCGGACGGATCCTTGACGACGAAATTCGTCATGGAAAGGTCGCCTTTGATTGTGGAATCGGCGGCAGGATTGTAGCTGCCATTCAGGCCGGCGTTGATCGCCACGGAGGTGAAGGACTTGTCGCCCAGGGCGTTCGTCAGGAACGGTCGCAAGGCGTTTTCGTTGAGGCCGGCGAGTTGGAAGGCGAAGGTCGTCGCCTGCGTGGCACCGTCATACTCGGCCTGTCCATCATAGGCGCCAGCGGGTTGGCCGGCTTGCTTCAGGGTGCCGGTCAGCTTGCGCAGTGTGGTGAGGTCGTTCTTCAGGACCACGTCAAACGCGGCTGCGGTGTCGAAGCCGTTGAAGCGCAAGCCGCTGCTGACGCCGCTCAAGCCGGACAGTCTCAGCTTGCCTTCGAGGCTGCGGGCAAAGCTGGCGGTCGGGCTGTTGGGCAGGGTGAGATTGTCCTGCTTGAACGTGGCGTCGAACGCGAGCGAGCCGCCCGTTAGCGCCAGGCCGGGGGACGGTGCCAGCGCGGTGAGCGCCGGCAGTGATGCGCTGGCGTTGATGGCCAGGGCGGCGTTCTGCTTTTGCAACTCCACATTGCCGCTGAGTTGGGCGCGGGCGATTTCGGTGCCACGCTGGAGCCATTTGAAATCGGTCTTGTCAATTTGGAGCCGCTGGAAGTCGTTCAAAGTGGCCGAGCCGCGCAGTGTGAAGCCCATCTCGCTGACCGTGTTGCTTCCGGCGACAGCGGCTAGCCCGGCACCATCCGCGGTCAGGGTGATGAAGGTCTGGCGCCCGGCCGCCTTGGCTTGGATCCCGAGCGCCGCGTTGATCACGCCGCCAAGAACGTTCGTGCCGACCAAGGCCCGGTAGTCGCGCATGTCCAAACCGGTCAGCGCGAGGGTCAACTCTGACTCCTCGACAGCGCTGGAGCCGGTGCGCCAGTCCAGCTTCATGGGTTTGGAAAGCACGCCATTGACCAGCGGTTTGCGGTCGCGCGTCACATTCACCTTGAAAGAGCGCAGCCAAGCGGCTTGCTGATTTTGATCCACGGTCAAGTCGTAGGCGGCCACCAGGTCAAGCGCGGGAGTCGCCAAGCCTGGCCGGGCGACGCTGACGGAAGCGCCCAAAAACTGCCCCGAGAGGGCGATGATCTTGCCCCCGGCGCTCATCTCGATCTGGTTGGTCGAGGTAAAGGCCGTCGCGCCGAAGTCCATCCCCTGCCCTTGCGCGGCGAGGTTGAGCACCCGGCGATCAAGGCCGTAAATCTCCAGTTTCAGTTTGCCTTCCTGTTTCGCTAGGTCGAGCGGGCCGCTCAACCGCGCTTGGCCAAGGTCATTGGTGCCGCTCTTGAACTTGAGGACTACTTCCTTGACTTCAGTGGGCGTCATGTCGCTCTCGCCTGCTGCGGAGCAGGCCTGTAGATCCACCAGTGATCCGGCCGCCTGCTGCACGAGGCATTGCAGTGCGCCGTTGACAGTCTTGGGCAGCGCGTCGGGGCCGAGGTTGACGGTGAAGTGACTGGTCAGCTTCGCCACGAGCGAGCCGTTGGTCGGCATGGTGGTGGTGCAGCGCAAGTCGGCGTCGAAATCCAGCTTGCCCGTCTGGCCGTTTTTGAAATCGGTGAGGGTAAGATTGCCGTTGGCCAGCTCGACGACCTGCTGGCCACCGCCCTTGAACTTCACGGTCTGCTTCACCGAAGCGTGGCTCAGGCTGATCCGCTGGAGATCAATCTGCATGGGCTTGGCGGAAGCAGACTTGGACGACGACGCGCCGCCAACGGGCGTAAACGCCTGGAGAAGCGGATGCAGATTGTTCGTGCCGTCGGCGTTCTGGACGAGGTTGATGGTGGGAGTATCGAGGGCGAGTTCCTCCACCGCCAGCTTGCCGCCGAGTAGGCCCAGCAAGCGGTAGCGCAGGCGGACTTCGGCGACGGTCAGGAGTGTTTCCGCGCCTCGGGGCGTGACTTTAAGGTCGCGCAGGACGACCTGTGAAAACGGACTTATGGAGGCCTCGGCAACGGTGACTTCCGAGTTCATGCTCGCCGCCACCTTGGGCAGGATGAAGCCTTTGAAGAAGGCACCACTGGTAAGGACAAAGTACGCGGCGAACACCAGCACGAAGATCGCGCCCCCGAGGATCAGGAGCTTGCGCAGCAAGCTGCTGCGGCGGGCCCAGGCAGTTTCATTGTCAGGCATGGTAACGAGTTTGGTTTCCGGTCAAAACTTCAAAGCAGCCCGTCCGCCGAATGCGGTCGGACTGCGCGCGAGGACTGTAGCGAAGGCGGCGCTTCAAACCAAGCAAATCAGCAAGTTCAGGCCAGGGCCAGTGGATCGTGGGGCACCGCTCTGGCGAGTGAGGTGGCGGTGGCCGCTCCCGTTGCCAATCAGCGTCCTCCCCACTGGCAGCCGGGTCCGGCACTCCCCTGCCCTTCCGCAACCCGGCGGTGGCAACGGCCCGAACTATTTATCGACGTACCGGACTTGGCTCGCTACGCTTTCCCCGGCCCATTTCAACCTGTAAAGTCTTCGCGAACACCGAAGGTCCATGACGCGCAAAGCGAATTATCGGGTGCTCATCGTAGATGACGAACCCGCTGTCCTTGAGATCCTCTCCACCCTCTTGGCGGAGCCAGGGCGGGAGGTGTCGCTGGCCCGCTCGGCCGCCGACATGGAAGGCTATTTCGCTGAACCGCCGCCGGATGTGGTGCTGCTGGACTGGAAGCTTTCCGACGGCGACGGCATGGAGATGCTGCCCCAACTCAAGGTCCGCTGGCCGGCGGCCCAGATCATCCTGATGACGGGTCAGGAGGCCACCCCGAAAGTGATCGTTGAAGCCATCAAACGCGGGGCGTTTCACTTCCAGACCAAGCCGTTTTCAGGCGCGGACCTGAAGCAGCTCATCAACACCGCCTGCGCCCTCCGCCGGGAGGAGAACGTCGCCGAAGAAATGCTGCCGGTGAAGTCCGTCCTCGGTGAAATCATCCCCTGGCCGGTGGCGCACAGTCTCAAGATGAAAGAGGTGCTCCGGTTGACCGCCCGGGTGGCGCCCAACGACATCTGCATCCTGATCACCGGCGAAAGCGGCACGGGCAAGGAAGTCATCGCCAACCTCGTCCACGCCTTGAGCCTCCAGGCCAAGGGGCCGCTGGTGAAAATCAATTGCGCCGCCCTGCCCCGGGAACTGATCGAAAGCGAACTTTTCGGTTCCGTCAAAGGTGCCTACACCGGCTCGGTCGCCAGCCGCAAAGGCCTCCTCGCCGAGGCGTCGGGGGGCACGCTGTTTCTGGATGAAATCGCGGAAATGCCTCTGGGCACCCAGGCCAAGCTGCTGCGTGTGCTACAGTGCAAGGAATTCCGGCCCGTGGGCGGGACCGTTAATACCCAAGCCAACTGCCGCATCATCGCCGCCACCAACCGCGATGTGCTGCCCGCCATCAAGGACGCCCACCTCCGGGCCGACCTGTATTACCGGATCGGTGCCATCACGCTGCACCTGGCCCCCCTGCGCGAGCGGCCCGAGGACATCCTTCCGCTGGCGGAGTTGTTCATCCGGCGCTCGGCGGCCCAGTTCAAACGCCCGGTCACGGGCCTGACCTCCGCCGCCGCCGAAGCCATCCAGCACTTCCCCTGGCCGGGGAACATTCGGCAACTCGAGAACGAGATGCAGCGCGCTGTGCTGATGTGCGAACATGCCCAGATTGGAGTTTCTGACCTGTCCGTCGAACTGCCCCACAGCCAGGAACTCACGAACCACTCCCCGCTCGAACGGGCGGAGAAGGAAGTCATTCTGGCCATGCTGCGGGAATGCGCCGGCAACAAGCGCGAAACCGCCCGCAAACTCGGCATCGCCCGCCCAACGCTTTACAAGAAACTGGCCGACTACGGCATCGAAATCCCCAAGTCCAACGGCGACGAGGCCGCAACATTGATCGAGGAAGCGTAGTTGGCACGGCCAGCCAGCCTTCCATCAACCCGGTCCTCCGCCTGGAATTCAGCCGCCCGTTTGCCCGCCCCTCCCCTGCCCTGCCCGCCCGGTCGTTTTTGGTTCTTCCCCGCGGAGCGCCGGTGCATATACTCGCGGAGTGATTGATTCGAGCGCATCGCTATCTGAATTCCTGCCGCGCCTCTGCGACTCCGCCTTTGTGGCGCTGGACACGGAGGCGGACAGCCTGCACGCCTTCCCTGAAAAACTGTGCCTCATCCAGGTGGGCATCGCCGGGAGCGAAGTGCTCGTGGACCCGTTGACCGGCCTGGACGTGACGCCGTTCTTCGCGGCTCTGGCCGGACGGGAGTTGCTGCTCCACGGCGCGGATTACGATCTGCGCCTGATGCGTAAACACCACAACTTCCTGCCTTCGGTCCTCTTTGACACGATGCCGGCGGCACGGTTGCTGGGCCAACGGCAGTTCAGCCTCAGCGCGCTGGTGGAGCATTATCTCGGCATCAAGTTGGAGAAGGGTTCCCAAAAATCCGACTGGGCACGCCGCCCGCTCACGGCCCGGATGGCCGACTACGCCCTTAACGATGTCCGCCATCTGAAGCCGCTGGTGGACAAACTCCGCGAGGAACTGCGGCAGAAAGGCCGGCTGGAGTGGCATCAAGAATGGTGCGCCCGGCTCATCCAGGAAGCGGAGGAAGATCCCGGCCCGGACCCCGGCTTGGTCTGGCGCATCAAAGGCAGCAGCGTGCTCGGCCCGCCGGCGCTGGCAGTGTTGCGCGCCCTCTGGAGCTGGCGCGAAGCCGAGGCCACGCACGCCAATCGCCCGCCCTTTTTCATTCTCCAACACGAGGCGATGGTTGCCTTGGCAGAGGCGGCCGCGAACGGCCACGATTACTCGCGGTGGATCCCAGTGCGGTTCAGTCCCCGCCGGCGTGAGGCGCTGCGCCAGGCACTGGCGGAGGGCGTGGCCGTTTCGGTCGAAGCCCAACCGCAGATTTTACGCCCTACGGGCTGCCGGCCAACGATGGCTCAGGTCAGGCGCATTCGCGACATCACCGACCGGCGCGACCGTCACGCCCGGCAACTGGAGTTGGATCCGGCGCTCATCGCCAGTCGACCGGTACTGGCCCGCCTGGGCTGCGACTGGGCGGCGCACGAAGGCGAGTTGATGAACTGGCAGCGTGAGTTGCTGAAGTAGCTGGGCCAGCCCGACTCATCCCGAATTCCGAAATCCAAATGACGAATGCCGAATGACGAACCGTCACCTCCGGCCGGTCGGTTGTGTGCCGAGTCTTGCGATTCGTTCAAAGGAGAATTCAGCGGGCTTCGGGCTTCGTCATTCATTCGTCATTCCGCCAGATTCACTCGCTCGGCAATCTGGTAGCGGAACATCCGCATCTTCATCCACCGCACCGCCAGCAAGTCGTAGAACGACGCGAAGATCCGGTTCCACACGCCGTAGTGCGTCAAGCCAGCGGTGCGCGGGTTGTGCCGGATGGCGACTTCGCCGACCGTGTAGCCTTCGATCTTGATGAGCGTCGGCAGGAACCGGTGCATCCCCTTGAAGAATTTCAGATCGGCCACGCACTCGCGTTTGAAGGCCCGGAAGCAGCATCCCGCGTCGCTGATGGTTTCGCCGGAAAGCTGGTTGCGCACCCAGTTGGCGATGCGCGAAGACACCACGCGCACAAAGCCGTCCCCCTGCCCTCTCGCGGCAACGCGGGTGCCACAGACGCAGTCAAAATGCTCCAAGGCCGCCAGGAACTTGGGCAGATCCTGGGGGTCGTTCTGGAGATCGGCGTCGAGCGTGACCAAGAACCGCCCGCGCGCCGCCTTGAGGCCCGCGAACATTGCCGCGGACTGGCCACAGTTGGAGGCGAAACGCTGCGCCCGGAGGCGCGGATCGGCGGCAGCCAGTTCCTTCAGCAAAGCCCATGAACCATCCGTGCTGCAGTCGTCGGTGAGGACAATCTCGTGCGTCAGTTGGAGCGGCGCGACCGCAGCGCACAAGGCGGCGACGAGCGGACGCAAGTTGCCTTCCTCGTTGTGACAAGGAATGACGAAACTGATCATGGGCGCAGTGCCGGTCATCGGTTCGTGTAAAAAGCGGTCAGAGGCTACTAGTGCCGCCGCCGAACAGCCAGCGGCTTTCGCGGTACCGGGGCAGATTCCAACCCAAGTGCGGAGGTGCCGCGCTCCGCGTGGCTGCCCGTTGGGCCAGCGGGGCAAGAAACTGAGAGACGCTCCGCTCCCGTTGCCTCATGGATAAATGACACCGAAGGAGTCTGAGCAGGCAGGCATGGTTGACTCGGGTTTCAGTATTCGCGCTAGAGCATAGCGGAGGTGTCAATCCCCGCCCCTGGCATGGAGTGCCCTGCGGGCGGTGGAGCG
>CAINDV010000834.1 GCA_903847485.1 uncultured Verrucomicrobiota bacterium | reverse complement strand
GCGGCGGTGGCGGCCTTCGGCACCGGCTTCTGGGGCGAGGGCGGCATGGA
Source organism: uncultured Verrucomicrobiota bacterium (assembly GCA_903847485.1). Taxonomy (GTDB): domain Bacteria; phylum Verrucomicrobiota; class Verrucomicrobiia; order Limisphaerales; family JAJXZI01; genus CAINDV01. The sequence goes on along the minus strand of CAINDV010000834.1, from coordinate 14,973 downwards.
CCGCATCCACGCCGAGGCCGGCGGCTGGCCGCATCTGGTGCAGCTCATCGCCTCGACGGTCGTGGACCTGTGCAACACGCAAGGCAAGGACCGCGCCGATGCCGCCATCCTGGACGCCGCGCTGACCAAGTCCGTGGTGAGCGGCGACAGCGTGCTGGGCGAGTTGATGCTCTACCGGTCGGAGGAATATCCCGCCGCGTGGAGCTACCTCTCCGCCTTCCGCAAGCAGGACACCCAGCCGCCGCCGGAAGACGACGCCTTGCGCCTGACCCTCAAGCGCCATTTGCTGGTGCAGGAAACCGCCGGCGGAGACTGGACGCTGCGCGTGCCGCTCATGCTGCGCTGGCTGCGGGAGCGGATGTAGGACAGCGCGTCCAGCCTGTCTCCATCTGAAAAGCGGGAAAGAGAAGTCAGAGACAGGCGCGACGCCTGTCCTACGGCGAGGACGCTTGCGCCGGAACACGGTTTGGGCATGATGCCGGTGGAGATTGAGGTGACGCGAGTGGAGCAGGAAGAGACTTTATGAAAGCAGAAACCAGAAAGCAGAAAGAAATCCGAAAACCGAAATCCGAAATCCGAATGGCCGCGAGCCGGTTCGATGGGCCGCCGGGGTTGAGCGGACGCGGGGAGATGGCCTTTCGTTCTGGCGAAGAGCGTTTCGGGCTTCGGATTTCGGATTTCGGATTTTCCGCCACCGTCGCCAGTTTCCTCCTGCTTGTCGCCGCCGTCGCCACCGCCGCCACCGCCTTCCCTGCCGCCTCCGCTTTGCCGGCGCAAACCAACCTGCCCAACCCGCTCGTCATGTTCGATGGCCGACCGGTGACGAATCGCGCGCAGTGGTTCGCGGAGCGCCGGCCGGAGTTGCAGGCGCTCTTCCAGCATTACGAATACGGCACGCTGCCGCCCAAGCCGGAGCGCGTCGAGGCGAAGGTGGTGGCGGCTTACTCCGATTTCCTCGGCGGCAAGGCGACGCTGAAGCTGGTCGAAATCAAGACCGGCCCGGCGAACGCGCCGAAGATTGACCTGATGGTCGTGGTGCCAAACGCCCGCACGAATCCCGCGCCAGTCTTTCTCACGATGAACTTCTGCGGCAACCACGCCGTCACCGCCGATCCGCGTGTGCCGTTGGCGCGCGGTTGGGTTTATACCTCGTGCAAGGGCTGCCCGAACGGCGTCGCCACCGACGCTGGGCGCGGCTCGCAGGCGACGAACTGGCCCGTGCATCTGTGGCCGCTGGATGACATCGTCCAGCGCGGCTACGCCTTCGCGTCGTTTTACAGCGGCGACATTGATTCCGACCGCGCCAACGTGAGCGACGGCCTTTACGCCTGGCTTGCCGGCAGCGACGTGGCGAGGAACGACCCGACGAATCGCGGCAGCATCGCCGCGTGGGCGTGGGGCTTCCACCGCTGCGTGGATTATCTCGTGAAAGATCCCGACGTGAACCCGCGCCAGATCGCGGCGCTGGGGCATTCGCGCAACGGCAAAGCCACGTTGCTGGCGGCGGCGTTTGACGAGCGCATCGCCATCGCTTTTCCGCATCAAGCCGGCTGCGGCGGCACCGCGCCGGCGCGCGGCACGGTTGGTGAATCCGTGAAGCGCATCAACACCAGCTTCCCGCATTGGTTCAACGGCGCGTTTAAGGAATTCAACGACGTGCCGGAGCGGCTGCCGTTCGATCATAACGCGATGGTGGCCTTGTGCGCGCCGCGGCCGGTGCTGTTCTCCTGCGCCACGGGCGATCAGTGGTCCAATCCGGCCGGGCAGTTTGAAGTGCTGGCTGCCGCCGAGCCGGTTTACCGCTTCCTCGGCGCGCCGGGACTTGGCGTGAAGGAAATGCCGCCCGTCGGTCAACTTGTCGGCGAGCGCCTCGGCTATTTCATCCGGGAAGGCAAGCACGCGATGACGGCGGACGACTGGAAGGTGTTCATGGATTTCGCGGACAGGCAGTTCAAGTCTGCGGCGAAATGAGCGCTGGAACGTCGGACGGCTCCGTCGTGTCATCACGCAACCCAAGTTTGCCCCAACCATGACCGCAACTTCCGGCGCGCGTCGCCTCTGCGTTTTCTGCGGCTCCGCTCACGGGCGCAACCCAGCTTTCACCACCGCCGCACAGGATCTGGGCCGCGAACTGGCGCGGCGCGGAATTGGGTTGGTCTATGGCGGAGCCACTGTCGGCTTGATGGGCGTGCTGGCTGACGCCGCGCTCGGCGCTGGCGGCGAGGTCATCGGGGTGATTCCCGAGGCGCTGATGGTCCGCGAGATCGGGCACGCCGGCCTGACGAAGCTCCACGTCGTTCGCTCCATGCACGAGCGCAAGGCGCTCATGGCGGAACTCGCAGACGGCTTCGTCGCGCTGCCCGGCGGCTTCGGGACGTTCGAGGAATTCTTCGAGGTGGTGACGTGGGCGCAACTCGGACTGCACGCCAAGCCTTGCTCGCTCTTGAACATCACCGGCTTCTTCGATCCGCTGCTGCAACTGCTGGATGCGGCTGTCGCCGAAGGCTTCATCAAGCCCGCTGCGCGGCAGAGCGTCCTGGTGGAAAGCAGCGTCGCTGGATTGCTGGAGCGTTTGGCCGCCCTGCCAGCGCCGCTTCCGCACGGAAAGATTGACCCGCGGAAGATTTAGGCAAAACCTTCCGCGCACAACTGATCGCTATGAATCCGACGCTCAAAGAAATCTCCGGCTCCATCGTCGCGCCCCAGGGCTTCCTGGCCAGCGGCGTGTTTTGCGACATCAAACGCCTAGGCACAGGCAAAGGCTCGAACAAGGGACCGAAGCGCGACCTCGCGCTCATCGTGTCCGAAGTGCCCGCCGCCGTCGCCGGCATGTTCACGACGAACCAAGTTTGCGCCGCGCCGGTGAAAGTCTGCGCCGCCCGCATCCCCCAGGGCTTGGCGCAAGCCGTCGTCGTCAACTCCGGCAACGCCAACGCCTGCACCGGCAAGCAAGGTATGAAGGACGCCCTCGCCATGACGGCGCTCGTGGCGAAGGAATTTCACCTCCCGGCCGAACACGTTTTCGTCGGCTCCACCGGGCGCATCGGCGTAACGATGCCGATGGCGAACGTCCGCGCCGGCATTCGCGACGCCGCGCAATTGCTCGGCAACGACGCCGCGCACGCCGCCGAAGCCGCCGAGGCGATCATGACCAGCGACACCAAGGCCAAGCAGGTCGCGGTGGAATTCAAGCTGGGCGGGAAGACCGTCCGCATCGGCGGCATTTGCAAAGGCGCTGGCATGATCCAGCCCGGCATGAGCGCCACCGGCGCACGGCCCGCGGCGGCCCCGGCGGGCTTGCACGCCACGATGCTGTGCTTCGTCACCACCGACGCCGCCATCGAGGCGCAGGCGCTCCAGTCCGCGCTCCAGGAGGCGGTTGCGCAGAGCTTTAATCGCATCACCGTGGACGGCGACATGAGCACCAACGACACCGTGCTCGTGCTGGCCAACGGCCTGGCCGGCAACCCCTGCCTCGTCGCTGACGACGTGCGGCCGGAACTCACTTCCACCCCCGCCGTGTTGCCGCTGGCCAAGCCGGGCGATGCGAAGGTCTTCCAGGCCGCGCTCAACCACGTCTGCCTGGAATTGGCGAAGATGATCGTCCGCGACGGCGAAGGCGTGACGCGCTTCGTGACCGTCCGGGTGAATGGCGCGAAGACCTTCGCCGACGCCGACGCCGCGGCCCGCGCCGTGGCGAACAGCGCGCTGGTGAAGACGAGTTGGTTTGGCGGCGACCCGAATTGGGGCCGGATCATTGACGCGCTCGGCTACAGCCCGGCGACGATCGTGGAAGAGAAGGTGGACATTGGTTACAGCGCCCCCGGCAGCCGGAAGGTTCTCTGGAGCCTCCGGCGCGGCCAACCGACAAAGGCGAAGTTCAAGGCGCTCTGCGCGGCAGTGGCTGGCAAAGCCTTCGATCTCCACCTCAACCTCAATCTCGGCAAGGCCTCCGCGCTGATGTATGCCGCCGATTTGACAGAAGAATACGTGGACTTCAACAAAGGCGACGTGAGCGACCCCACCACGCTCGGCGGCTGAACTCGAATCCCGAAGCTCGAAATCCGAAGCCCGAAATCCGAAGGGCGCTCCACCAGAACTGACTTACTAGAACAAGGTCGGGAAACCACCCCCCAGGCTCGTTGTTACCCGGCGCTTTGGCGGCCGGCCCCGGGCCGCGATTTCGGATTTCGGGCTTCGGATTTTCCGGTTCCGTCCGTCGAAAGCGTCAAAATAAGAACTGCTGACTGTCGGCTTCCGCCGCTTGACATGTGAGGCTGGGCAGCGCGACCCTGCGCCCCGCATGAAGTTCACGACTCGCAAGCTCGGCGTGGCGATGGCCCTGGCCGCGCTCGCCTTGGTTCTCGTCCACCGTTTCTCCTCGCCGGTCGCCCCGAGCGGCCAGCCAGCCGTCCAGGTCGCCGGCGATCCACGGCTCGCCCTGCCCGGTGCCGCACCGGGCCAGGCGGGGGCACCGCCACTGCTCGCCGCGCCAGCAGTGTCGTCGGGCAGGACGACTCAAGCGGGGACCTTGGAAGCAATCGCTCCTACGAACGGCACGAATGCTTTCATCACGTTCGACGACTGGATGGCGCGCTACCGCAACGCCGACAACCTGGCCAAACCGCACCTCATCGAGGAGGGCATTTCGCTGGCTAGATCCCGTCGTGTGGCGCTGCGGGAGTTGATCGTTCGCGACCCGCGGGCGGCGCTGGCCGTGGCGCTGCCGGTCGGGCAGCGTGGTGCCTTGCCCGTCGCCGTCAGTTCCTTGCTCGAAGAACGGGTCAGCGCCCGCGGCGACCTCAACGTCATCTTCGCGCGTCCGCAACCGGGCCAGGAGCAGAGTTGCTCGGAGCCGATCATCCGCACGGTGCAAATGCCGGGCCGCTTCTTTTATGCTTACACCTTTGGCCGACGGCTGAACCAGATGTCCACGCCCGGCTCCTCAGTCATCGGCATTGCCGTGGATGACCGGCTCTCCTTGCTGGACCGGCCTTACCATGTGCTGGGCATCGCCGAAGCCGCGGCACTGCCGGACGCGGCGGCGCTCGTTGCGGCCGGGCCGTGCCCGATTTGCGGCCAGCCACTTCCGACCTCGGCAGCCGAAGCCACCTTAGTGGATATTGGCGGCAGTGTGGTGGCCCTCCATTCGGCGGCGGAGGCACCGGCATTCTTCACGACACCCGACGGGACGGTGATTTGGGCTGCCGGTGGCTCGGGCGGAACGGGCACCAACAGTCCCGTCACCCCGCCCACAGCCAGCCAGGGGAACAAGAAATTCCTCTTCATGCGCGTGCGGTTCGCGGATGACGACCCGGCCTACGAGCCCGAGACTGACACGCAGGTCCGGGGTGATCTCGACACGACGATGCGCCGGTTCGCGGAGCAGTCCTATGGGTCATTGCAGGGGAGTTACTCCTTCACGCCCACACTCACACTGCCCAAGGCGCGCGCCGGCTACCTGAACGGCTGGAGTGACGTGGACGGTATGTACGCGCTGCTCAGCGACGCCAAGGCGCAGTCCGGTCTGATTGCGTCCGACCCGCTGTTTCCGGGCATCGCCTATCCCTATCACCCGACCAATTACAGTCTCTTCGCGGCGCGTTGGAATGGCGAGCCGGGCGGTTGCTGCAGCTACGGTGGCGGTGGGAACACATGGATTCGCTGGGACGGCGCGTCCGTGCTGATCCACGAATGGGGCCATGCGGTGGGTGAGCCGCACGCGAACTGGTGGAACCCAGGCACCGACGATCCCATCGGCCCCGGGACCCATGAGGAATACGGGAACAAGTTCGATAACATGGGCAGCGGCGATATCGAATACGATTACGGCGCGATGCACAAAGCGTTGGTGAACTGGCTGCCGGCCACGAATTACTGGACGGTTACGAACAACGGTATCTTCCGCATCTATGCGCATGACCAGCCGACGCTCATGCCCGCCAACCGCTACGGGGTGAAGGTGTTTCGTGCCACCCGCGACGACACTTATTACTGGCTCGAACACCGCGCCTACACGGTCAGCGGGGCCAATGCCTTCTACTGGACAAATGGCGTCGCTGTCATGCGCGAGTGGAATTGGGAGTTACTCGATATGACGCCTGGATCGAGCAAACTGAAGGATGACTGCACGCTTACTGTCGGCCGAACGTGGAGTGACGTCGCCGCCGGGGTTCATTACACAGCCCTCGCGCGGGGTTCCTCGTCGCAGCCGTGGGTGGACGTGGCGGTAAATTTCGACGATGACACGCGCCCCAATCATCCGCCGGTGGCAGTGGTGACTGCGAGCAGCTATGCGGTTGGTACGAGCGTGAACGTTTCCCTCAGCGCCCTCGCGGCCGATTCCGACGGCGACGCGCTGGCCTACGCGTGGGATTTCGGCGACGGCAATCTCAGCGTAAATAACCTCGCCACCCAGACCAAGAGTTGGACCACCGCCGGCACCTATGTCATCCGCTGTGTGGTGTCGGATCAGCGTGGTGGCACTGGCAGCCAGGTGGTGGTTATCAAGGTTGGCACTCCGACGGACTACACACTCGCTGGCCGCGTCACCGCTGCCGACGGCACGCCTATCGCCAACGTCCGTATCACCGACAGCTCGGGTAACTTCGTCTTCAGTACTACGGATGGCAGCTACGCCATAGGGCGGTTGACAGCGTCCACTTACACCGTTACCGCCGCGCACAATGGCTACACGTTCACGCCGGTGAGCCGTTCGATCACCGTCGGCCCTAGCGCAATGGGCGCGGACTTCACCAGCGCCACGCTCATCGGGCTAGGCTCCGGCGTGTCGCGTCAGGTCTGGCTCAATGTCAGCGGCAGCGCTGTCTCCGACCTCACCAACAACGCGCGCTACCCGAACAGTCCAGACACCACCGAGGCGCTGGCCGACGCCTTCGAGTCACCGCTGGATTGGAAGGACACTTACGGCGAGCGCGTGCGCGGCTACTTCGTGCCGCCCCTGAGCGGAGGCTACCGCTTCTACATCGCGTCCGACGATGCCAGCGAGCTTTACCTCTGTCCAACGACGAACGCCACCACCAAGACGCGCGTCGCCTATCTCACTGGCTATAGCGGTAGTCGTAACTGGACCGGTAATGCTTCGCAGAAATCCAGTCTCATCCAACTTGCGGCCGGCCAGCGCTATTACCTTGAGACACTCCACAAGGAAGGCGCCGGCGGCGATCATTTGGCAGTTGGCGTTGACCTGCCTGACGGCACGGAGGAGAAGCCTATTCCTTATCACCGCCTGATCCCGCTCGACGCGCCGCCCGCGCCGACGAATAGAGTCTCGATTACTGCCACCGACCCCATTGCCACCGAAGGCGCGGACACCGGTGCCTTCACGGTGACGCGCACGGGCGACACCAATGCTGCGCTCGACGTGTTCTTCCGGGTCTCAGGCACCGCCAGCTACAGCGCTGACTACGCCGCTACCGGACTCAAGGCCACCATCCCTGCCGGTCAGTGGGACGTGACGGTCCTCATTTCTCCGGTGAACGACGCGACGGCTGAGACGGCGGAAACTGTGGTGCTGACACTCGTCGCCGGGACCAACTACTTCCTATCCGCCACGGCCGTTAGTGCCACCGTGACGATCAATGACAACGACGGCACACCCGCCGTGTCCATCGTTGCCAGCAGTCCAAACGCTTCGAAGGTGGGACCGCAGCCGGGCCGCTTCACCCTCCAGCGCGCCGGCCCTGTCACCAGCACGCTCACCGTCAACTACACTATCGCCGGCACCGCGACCAACGGCACTGACTACACCCTCATCACGAACCGGGTCACGCTGGCGGCGGGCCAGGCGGCAGCGGACATCGTCATCACTCCAACCGCGCCCAGCGGCCTCGAAGCGCCGAAGACTGTGCTGCTCACCGTCACGGCGGGCACGGGTTACACCGTTGCCGCGCCGTCGAGCGCGACCGTCACGGTGGCGCAGCCTGGGCCGGGCATTGGCTTGTTGCGCGAATGGTGGACCGGCATCGGGAGCGCCGGCACGGTGTCGGCGCTGACTAACTTCGCCAGTTACCCGAGTTCGCCCACCGGACGCGAGTTCCTGACCAGTATCTTCGAAGGCCCGAAAGACTGGGCCGACAGCTACGGCGACCGTTTTCGAGGTTGGTTCATCGCACCTATGACCGGGAGCTATTACTTCTTCATCGCTGCGGACGACGGCGCCGAGCTATGGCTCGGCACCAATGCTTTGTCCGCCAGCAGACGTCGCGTCGCCTACGTCAACGGCTGGGTGGACTACCGTAACTGGACCGCCCAGGCCAATCAGAAGTCCACCGCGGTCGTGCTCACCGCTGGCCAACGCTATTATATCGAGGCCCTCCATGCCGAGGGCGGCGGCGGCGATCATTGCTCGGTGGGCGTGCAGTTCCCCAACGGCGCACTCGACCGCCCGGCCACTGCGCAATGGCTCGAACCGTGGTCCGACAAAGGCACGCTCGTCGCCCTCTTCGCCACGATCGCCACCGCCAGCGAATCCGGGGCGCCAGGGGAGTTCACGCTCAAGCGCACCGGCGATGCCAGCGCCGCCCGCGTGGTCGGCTTCACGGTCTCCGGCACGGCCACGAGTGGCAGTGACTTCGCCGTGCTCGGCACTTCGGCCACCTTCGCCGCTGGGCAAAGTGAGTTGAAAATCCCACTGACAGCACTACTCGACTCACTCATCGAAGGCCCTTAAACCGTCACGCTGACACTGCAAACCAATGCCGCTTACGACCTCGGCTTCTCCGACATCGCCACTGTCACGATCATCGGCGACCCGCCGCGCGCCACGGTCACTGCGACCGATTCGAGCGCTGGTGAGGCGGGCGGTAACACCGGCACCTTCCGCATAGCCTTCCCGAGTGCGACTTATGGGGCGGTTACCTTTAACTATGTCCTGAGCGGCACCGCCGCGCCGGGCCTCGACTATGTCGCGCTGCCCGGCTCCGTGACACTCGCCGCCGGACAAACCGGCACCAACGTCGCCCTCACGCCGCTGGCCGACGCCTACCTCGAAGGGCCGGAGACCGTCACGCTCACTCTCGCCTCCGGCAGCGGTTACCTGGCCGGCACGCCGGCCAACGCCACCGTCACCATCGCCGACGCCAACACCAACCGGCCGCCGGTGCTTGTCGCCGTCTCCAACCAGACACTCTTTGCCGGGCAGACACTCCAACTTACCAACGCAGCGACCGATCCCGATCTCCCGGCCCAGACCGTCAGCTTCGGCCTCGCCGCAGCGCCGGACGGTCTGACACTCGATGCGCTCACCGGCGTTCTGTCGTGGCGGCCGGCAGTTGCGTCAGCACCACTCGTCACTCAGGTCCGCGTCACCGCCACGGACAGTGGCAGCCCCAGCCTCAGTTCCACGCAGAGCTTCTGGGTCACCGTCAACCGTCCGGTCGCGACGCTGGTGGCACCGGCGCTTAACCCGCAGGGATTCACCCTCCGACTCACCGGCGATCCCGGTCCTGACATGACCATCCAACATTCCACGAATCTTGTGAACTGGGCCACGCTGCTAACCACGAACTCGCCCTGGCTGCCATTGGACTGGACCGACGCGACCGCCACGAACGCGCCGCAAGGCTTCTACCGCCTGCTCCTCGGACCGTAAGTGGCCGCTCCGAAGTCCGCCGCAGTCTAGCCTGACACTCTGACCCTTGCCCAAGTCCAGCAAGCCCAAGCCCGCGGTGCGCGTTGGTTCCCGCAACCCCGCCGTCTGCCCGCACGCAACTTTGCGCTTTGAACCCTGCCCGTTGAACTTACTATCCGCCCATGCCCTCGCCCCTCAAAGTCGCCGTCATCGGCACCGGTTCGCTCGGTAAAGAACACGCCCGCATCTACGCCCAACTGGCGGCGGACGGCGCCGTGAACTTCGTCGGCGTCCACGACGTCCACGCCGAAACCGCCCGGAAAATCGCCGCGAAACACAACGTCCGCGCCTTCGCCTCCATCCCGGAAGCCGCCGCTGCCGCGGCCGCTTTCAGCATCGTCACCCCGACGACGACGCATTTCCAGATCGCCACGGAGCTGCTTCGCCAGGGCCGGCACGTCCTGGTGGAGAAGCCCATGACTGACAACGGCGCACAGGCGGCGGAGTTGATTCAGCTCGGCCAGCAACACCGCTGCGTGCTGCAAGTCGGCCACATCGAACGTTTCAACCCCGTCTTCAAATACCTGGAGGAAGTCGCCACCGCGCCGCGCTTCATCGAGACGCACCGGCTTTCGCCCTACCCGGCGCGCAGCACGGATGTCGGCGTCGTGCTGGACCTGATGATCCACGACCTCGACGTGGTGCTGGCGTTCGTGAACTCACCGGTGACCAGCGTGGACGGCGTCGGCATCCCGGTGCTGAGCGCCTCCGAGGACATCGCCAACGCGCGCCTGCGCTTCGCCAACGGCTGCGTCGCCAACCTCACCGTCAGCCGCGTCAGCCCGGAGCGGATGCGGAAAATCCGCGTCTTCAGCGGCGGCGCGGCGCCTTGCTACATCTCGCTGGACTACCGGGCGCAGGAAGGTTTCATCTACCGCATCGCCCGCGACGGCGAGGAGGAAAGCTCCTTGCTGAGGAAGCTGCTCGCGTCGAAAGACTCCACCATCGTCAGCGAATTTGCCGGCAAGCGCATCGTGCGCGAGCCGGTGCCGATTGCCAAAGACGAGCCGCTCAAGCTGGAACTGCAAAGCTTCGTGGCGTGCGTCCGCGCCCGACAGACGCCGGTGGTCACGGGCGAATCCGCCAAGCGGGCGCTGGATTTGGCCTTCGAAATTACGCGGCAGATCGCCCAAAGCCAGCCATGAGCGAAGCCACTTTCAAATCCTTCGAGGCCGAGTTGGGCCGCCTCGTGGACACCTTTGGCAAGAACCTAACCGCCTACAAAGGCCCCGGATACGACGAGGCCAGCCTCCGCCAGGAATTCCTGAACCCGTTCTTCCGTGCTCTCGGTTGGGACATGGAGAACAAAGCCGGCCTGATACCGCAGCACCGCGAAGTGGAGATCGAGAGCCGGAGTGACGCAGGCCGCGCGGACTATCTCTTCCGCACTGCCCGCCTGCCGCGTTTCATCTGCGAAGCCAAGAAGCCGGCCGAGGAACTGCCCCCTCACGCCCAACAAGCCAAGGGCTATGCCTGGACCATCGGCGTGCCGCTGGCGGTGTTGAGCGACTTCGAGGAACTGAACCTCTACATCGTCGGTGGCGAGCCGAAGGAAGACGAGCCGCTGGTCGGGCTGTGGAAGACCTACCATTTCCGGGATTACGTCGCCAAGGCGCAGGAATTATGGGACTTGCTCGCCCGCGACAATGTGGCGAGCGGCAGCATTGACCGGCTGGTGGCGTCTTTGCCGAAGCGGCCTCTGAAGCTGGGCAAGGGCCAGTTCGTCATCCGCCCCGACCCCACTCAGAATTTCGACACCAAGTTCCTCGACTTCCTGGACCGGCAACGCCGCTCCCTGGCCTCCGACCTGATCCGCCACAACGACCGTGCCGACCTGCTGGAAGGCACCCGCCTCAACGAAGCCGTCCAGTCCATCCTCGACCGCCTCCTGTTCGTCCGCATCTCGGAAGCGCGCGGCATAGACATGGGCACGAAGCTCGAGTCGCTGCTCGCGTCTTGGAAGAAGCGACAGCAGCGGGAAGCCGGTTTCAAAGAGGAACCGCCCGCCAACTGGGGCGGCGCGGGGCTGGGTACGCCCAAAGGGTCGCTCTGGCATTCCGTCGTGCGTCATCTGCGCGGGCTGGATCGCCGTCCGCCTTCGCATGTTCCGTTCTTCAACGGCAACCTCTTCAAGCACCATCCCAGCGAAGAACTGGTGGTGGGCGACGGGTGGCTGGAGGAATTCCTGGAGAAGATCTGCAACGAGTACTCCGCCTACAAGTTCGGCTACATCGCGGTGGAAATCCTCGGCACGATCTACGAGCGGTTCCTCGGCAAGATCGTCCGTCCGCACGGACGCGGGACGGTCATCGAAGAGAAGCCAGAGGTCCGAAAAGCGGGTGGCGTTTATTACACCCCGCGCTACATCGTCGAATACATCGTGGAACAGACCGTGGGCAAGATGCTCGAAGGTAAGAAGCCGGAAGACACGCTCCAACTCCGTTTCCTCGACCCGGCGTGCGGCTCCGGCAGCTTCCTGCTCCGTGTGTTCGAGCGCGTCTGCGAATACTGGCAGCAATGGCTCATGGACGATCTCCGCCGGGCTGTAGGAGACGAGGTAACGAGTCTCAAACCGGAAGGGAAAGAACAGGGACTCCTCACGTCGTCTCCTACAATCGAGTCTTGTAGGAGTCGAGGTAACGAGACTTTGGCGGGGACTCCTTCCAGTCCGAGACTCCTTACGTCGTCTCCTACAACGGCGGCGTGGCTGAAGAAACACCGCGCCTGGTGCTGGGTGGAGGAGAAGGCCAACACGCTCCATCTGACCGTCTGGCTCAAGCGACGGATTCTGCGCGAGACGGTCTTCGGCGTGGACCTGGACCCGCAGGCCGTGGAAGTGACGCAACTCTCCCTCTACCTGAAGATGCTGGAGGGCGAAACCACCGAGACGCTCGAGCGCGAACAGGAATGGTTCCACGACGACGAACCAATCCTTCCGCCCCTGCAGGACAACATCAAGTGCGGCAACTCGCTCATCGCCTCCGACTTCTCCATGATGGCCGACGACCTGGTGCGCGTGAAAGCCTTCGACTGGCCGGTGCAATTCCCAGCCATCATGAAGGCGGGCGGGTTTGATGCGGTGGTCGGGAATCCACCGTATGTTTACGGTCGGGATTGGGCCGGGCTCGGTATTGGCAATGATCAAAAGAAGTATTTCTCGGCGAACTACTCTGCTTCGCCATATCAACTCGACTTGTTTTCCCTGTTCATGGAGCGAGCGATTTACCTGACTGTCCCCGGCGGGACTATAGCGCAGATTGTTCCGAATGTTTGGCTCACAAATCGTTTCTCGAAGACAACGCGCGGATACATCTTTTCGCGGCTAGGCTATCTCGCAATAACGGCAGCCCCGTCCGATGTTTTCGAGGGAATCGTCGTGGATACAGTGATCTACTCTGGCAGGAAAGGAACCAAGGCTCCAACATTTGACCTGGCACGCATCACCGAACGGTTTGTCGAAAAGATAGGTACGTTTGCCTGCGCTGACTACGCGGATGGAGCGACGCCGATAACTACCACATCGTCAAAGAACGTCATCGAACTGGCGAGAGAACTGGTCCGTACACACACACCGCTCGGCTCAGTTACACAGATGACGCGCGGTGTTCATCCATATCGCGCAGATGGCTTTGGTGAATCGGCATTTAAGAAAGGATGCCAGACGCAACGCGACGTCGATGAGCGCCCCTATCACTCAACCATACGAAAACCGGGATGGAGTTCGTTCATCTACGGCAAGGATTTGCACCGGTGGGCTCCGCCGATTCATCTTGAATACGTAAAATATGGACCTTGGTTGGCCGAGCCGCGGGATCCGCGCTTCTTTAGCGGGCCGCGTGTGTATTCCCGGAAGATTTTGGGGGATCGTCTGGTGGTGACTTACGAGGAGGCGGAAAGCGTCGCAGATCAACAAGTCTATATTACCAAGCCAACCGATTCCGGCTATTCCGCCAAATACCTGACCGGCGTCCTCGGCAGTAGGCTTGTCGCCTTCTTCATTCGAGCATACTTCGACGAATGTACAAAGGCCTTCCCACAGATCAAGGTGTCACAATTGAGGGAGATTCCAATTGCAAAACCCGACAAAGCGCGGCACGACAAGCTGGTGGGGTTGGTGGATAAGATGCTGGCCCTGACGCCGAAGCTGCGCGCCGCCCAGTCCGACGCGGAGCGGCAGACGTTGCAGAACGCCGTCACCGCCACCGACCAACAGATAGACGCGCTGGTCTATGCCCTTTACGGCCTGACCGAGGACGAAATCGAACTGGTAGAAGGCACCCCATGAAGACACGCACCCGGAGCGTAGCGTTGACGCCACTTCCCCCCGCGAAGGAAACGAAACGTGGGACGGCTTGGAAGCCAGTCCGCAGCGCAACACGGAAACGGCCCGGAAGCCGCGCACCCAGCCGCAAAACCTCGGGGCCGAAGTCCGCTTGGTGGACAAGCTTCCGCTCGTCTCTGCGCCCCGGACTGGAGCGAGACACCCAACTCATGCCGTGGCTGATTGCTGAGTCGGTCTGTGACGAGGTGTCACGTTTTCTCGGCGTCGAACTCCCGGCCCGCTACGCCGTCTGGATCGAAGCCCGCGCCGAAGTCAGCTATGCCAAGCATGGACATTTCCGCAAACTCATGCGTGGTCGAGGCAATGCGCCGCGCGAATGGCTGCGGGTCTATATGCGCCATTGGCTGGCTGGCTTGCTGGGCACCGAGCGCCCGGACCTCTACGAGTGCCTGCCGGACACTTACGCGCTCGGCCATCCCCTGCCGCCGCCGGTGCAGCCCCGCCGCCGCTGGCATAACAACCGCAAGCCGCTGCATCCCCCGCGTGATTGGAATCCGCAGCGAGTGCTGGAACACCGCCGCTGGCGCTGGCTGGTGAAACACTTGCCGGCGAACCCGGAAGCGGAGCGGCCGACCTTGCCGAACGCCGTCACCGCCACCGACCAACAGATAGACGCGCTGGTCTATAAGCTCTACGGCCTGACGGAAGACGAAATCAAACTGGTGGAGGGCGGCGCATGATCGCAGCCGTCTCAGAATCCCAACGGGATTCCGTCCTCCAGCCCAAGGTTGCCGAGCCTGCGAGGCTACCCTGGGTCGGCCGTCATCATTCGCCACAACCCCAACGGAGTTGCGCCCATTTCGCATCATCTACCAGCCACAACCCCGTTGGGGTTGGGGGAAGCTTGGCTCGCGTCCCCCAGGGTAGCTCGTTACTCGCAATCCTGGGCTGGAGGACACAATCCTGTTGGGATTGCCGCAGGCGTTCGCCTTTCCGGTGTATCCCCAAGTTGTCGGTACTTAGGGGGGCGCCGGGTGAG
>CAINDV010000833.1 GCA_903847485.1 uncultured Verrucomicrobiota bacterium | reverse complement strand
AGCACTCTGTCCCGGTTTGGACTTTCATAGGACCCGCGGGAACGTCGGGCGCCGGCAGGGAGATAAAATCCCCCCGGCACGCCGGTTCGCAGCGCCGGGTAAAGCGTTCAGCCGCCGCCACCGGCTGCGTAACCCCATCCCCAAATAGTGGCGAATCCGCCGCGCTGCTGCCGGTCCTGAGCCAGATATTGCAGTTGACAAACTGCGCCCCACCTCCGGTACTAAGCCCCTGAAGTCAAACAGCCTGATTAGTTACCAAGTAATTATGAAAACGCACCGTTCTTCGACTCCAGTGCAGCCGGCACTTCCAGGAAGTCCAATGGCCATCCTTCTCCGGACAGTTGGCGCCCTCCTCGTTCGCCAATTCGTTCTTGGCATCAGCCAGCCCATGACTTGGTCGGATTCTCATTGCTGGCGGCGAGTCACTGGCTGGCTTGCGCTCGCCACCAGCCTCATTGGGACAGCGTGGTGTCCCGCCACCACGCCCAGCGGGCAAGAGATCGCCCTCTCCGTGCAGGCGCTGGATCTGACGGACGCTCCCTCCGCGGACGAGTTGACTGCGGCCGGTCAACTGGGCGGGCCGCTGTATCCGACGCACGAGAGCCTCGACGCGGCGCGGGACCGGGCAGCACGACTTGACTTCGGCCAGGCGATCGAGGCGTGGAACCGCCACGACTACCCGCGCGCGGTGTGGCTCTTTCGGAAACATATCCAAGACTTCGCCGACAGTCCGTGGGTGGCCGAGGCCGCGCTGCACATCGGCTGCGACGCTACTTACAACGGCCGTTACGGCGAGGCCGAGGCTTTGTTTCAGGGGTTGGTTGCCCAGTGCCAAGGTGCAACTCATCCCGGCGCGCGGATGATGTTGAACAAGGCGCGCATGAGACTGGGGTTAGTTAAGGTTGCGCAGAACAACTTCGCGGAGGCTACCCGGCTTTTCCGGGAGTTGAAGCAGGACAGTCCGGACTGGAAGCAACGCACCTACGCGGCCCATTGGATCCAGCGCCTGGCCAGGTATCGCGGCGCGCAGCAGACGTTGCTCAACTGCGGCGGCGACGCGCTCGCCTACGTGCTTCGCCAAAACGGTCTCGCGGCTCAGGCGAAGCAAGTTCGCGCCGAGCTTCCCCAGAACCTCACCGGCCACAGTCTCCAGGCCATCGTCGCAATGGCCGCGCGCTCAGGACTAGCCAGTGCCGCGTTGCGCCTCCCGGCGGCTGATCTAGCCGGACTCCCGCTGCCAGCCATCGTGCAGATCAACGCCCGCAATCGCGGTGACCGGGGTCATTACTGGGTGCTGGAGAAAGTAGCCGCCGGGCAGGTGGACCTATTTGATCCGCAGTCGCGCGGACGCTTTCGCCAAAGTGTGGCCGAGTTCGAGCGCGAGTGGAGCGGCAATGTGGTGGTCTTCGCCAGCGGCGACCTGCCCGGTCGCAGACTGAACGAGAGCGAAATGGCCGATGCGGTGGGCGGCTGCTGCGGCGCGCCGCGTCCGCCGGATGACACAGGCGATCCTTGCCGCAACGGCAGCCAGGGCACGCAGGCCGGAGGCTGCTGCGGTCGGGGTGAGCCGTGGTGGAGCGTCAACATGATTAGCATGAACTTCTATCTGAGCGACACACCGCTCTGGTACCACAGTCCCGTCGGTCCGTCGGTAAGTCTTCGTCTGAGCTATAACTCGCACGCCTCAGTCACGCACTTGGAACCGTTCGGGAACAAGTGGCAGTTCGCCTACGGCACTTACTTGGTCGAGGATACGGCGGGGAACGTGCTTGTCTTCATGCCGGACGGGGGGCACGACCAGTTCATGCCGGATGGCAGCGGTGGTTATGTGAAACCCTACCGGGTCTTCAATAGGTTGACCAAGCTGGCCGCCAATCACTTCGAACTGCGGTTCCCGGACGACTCGGTTTTTGTTTATCGCCTTCCACCCGGGACCACGTCGCAACAGCCGTTCCTGACTGAGATTCGCGATGTCCACGGCCAGCAACTAACGCTGAGTTACAATGCCAGTGTCCAACTCGTCGCGCTCATCGACGCGCTGGGGCGCCTAACCACCTTCACTTACAACAACCGGGGACTGATCACCAAGGTCACCGACCCGTTCGGGCGCTCGGCTAACTTCGAGTACGACGGCAGCCGCAACCTGAAACGCATCACCGACATGGGCGGCTATGCCTTCAGTTTCACCTACGACGCCGACGTTTACCTCACCAGCCTGGGCAATAGCCGGGGCACGTGGTCGTTCTACACCGAGCCGGCGGATGGCATCCCGGGGGAAACGGACACCTACTCGCCACCGGGCGATGTCATGTGGGAGAACTATCGGATCACCGTTACCGACCCGGCCGGCGGGACGCAGGAGTTCTTCTATTTCGCCGGGTGCGGCGAGTTCGGCTGCGGCGGCCACTCGTGGCACGTTAGTCCTCGTTACTACATCCCGTGGCTAAGTCAGGAGGTGAATAACTTCATGTCCCGACCGCCGAAGACTCGCTTCCTGCCCATGACGGTCGGGAACGGGCAAGGCGAGATTGGTCAGATCGTTTTTCCCGGCGATGGCTCGCAGTGGTTCTATTACGACGTTGATACGGGGGACCGCATCGCGGTGACTGATGCGCATGAGCAAACTTGGGATTTCACTTACAACGAAATGGGCCATGTGACCTCCGCGACCGAGCCGGACGGCAGTCGCACCGAGTTCGCCTACGCGCCCAACGGCGTGGACTTGGAGAAGGTTTCGAACGGCCTTGGCGATGTGGTGCTGACTTACAACGGCCAGCACGACCTAACTTCCATCCGCGACCGGCTGGGCCAGAGCGCGAGCTTTGCCTATAACAGCTTCGGCCAGATTACGTCGCAGGTGGCTCCCTCAGGCGTCACCAACACCTGGGCCTATGACTCCGGCCATCGCGCCACCAACATCGCGCTCAACGGGCAGGTGGTATGCGCCTTCACCTATGACACCGTCGGACGCATCCGGACTTACGCCAACGCCCTCGGGCTCACACGGACCTTCGACTACAACAGCCTGGACGAACTCACCCGCATTACTTTCCCGGACGGCCAGTCCGAGAGTTACACTTACTCCGGGTGCTGCCCGCATCTGGTGGAAAGCGTCACCGGCCGGGGCGGCACCACGGCGCATTTGCTCTACGACGAGTTGAAGCGACTGTCCCAGATCATCAATCCCGAAGGCGGGGTGACGCGGATGCGCTATGACGGGGGCAACAACCTGACCCACTTGACCGACCCGAATGGGAACGTGACGACTTTCACCTACGATGTTGAAAACCGGGTGGTGGGAAAGACCTTCGCCGACGGCGCCGCGCTGCATTTCAGCTATGACCAGGTGGGACTAATGACTAACCGGGTCAACGCACGCGGGATTTCCACGGTGCTGGCCTACGACGCGAATCACCGCCTGCTCAGCCGCCAGCACTCGGACGGCACGCCTGGAGTGGACTACGGGTATGATGCCTACGGGCGGCTCGTGGAAGTCATTGACGCCTTGGGCACGAACACTTTCACCTATAACCCCAACTCGCTGGTGACCGGCCTCGACGGGCCGTGGGCCAATGACACTCTAACCTTCACCCACGACGCCCTGGGCCGCTTGACCAATCTGGTCGCTGGGCTGGGGCAGCCCGTTGGCTACGCCTTCGATGCCCAGAACCGGCTCACTTCCGTCCGCGCTGGCGGCGGCACTTACACTTACACTTACGCGGGCATCAGCCCACTGCTGCGCACGCTCACGCGGCCGAACGGCAGCATCACGACGAACAGTCACGACCCGATGGCGCGGCTGACTCGCGTGGCACACAAGACCTCGGGGCAACAACTCCTCAGCCAGTTCAGTTACGCCTACACCAACGGCGCGTCGCCGGATTTCTGCTCCAGCCTGACGGTGAGCAACGGGGTGGCTTTCAGCTTCGCACAGAACGAAAGTCTCACCTACTCCTATAACCGCCTGAATCAGATGGTGACCTCGGCGCCGCCCGCCCGCGCCTATTCCTATGACGCCGACGGCAACCAGGTGCGCGGCTACACGCCGGAGGGCTTCGCTTTCAGCGCGGAATACGATGCGGTCAACCAACTCACGGCGCTGGTCTTCACTAACACCGGCGGCGTGGTCTTGCGCACGGAGTTCGCTTACAACTGGGCCGGCTTCACTGGCGAGGCGCGACAGTATGCCGATGGCGTGCTGACTAACCGCACGCGTTTGGTACGGCACGGGGCGCTGACCGTGCAGGAACGCGACGGCACTAACGCCGTCACCCGCGAGTTCGTCTGGCAGTCCGGCCACCGGGGCGGCATCGGCCGGTTACTACAGCTTCGCCAGGCGGGCCAAACCTATGCCTACCTCTATGATGGCCGGGGCAACGTGATAGGTTTGCTCGACGCGGCGCAAGCTCCGGCCGCCAGTTATGCCTATGATCCCTTCGGCGTCCCGCTGGCCCGCGCCGGCGCGTTGCAACAGCCGTTCCGTTTCTCCACCAAGACTTACGACGAGGCTACCGGGCTTTCCGATTACGGCCACCGGTTCTATCAGCCCGCACTGGCGCGCTGGCTGACGCGCGATCCGATTGGCGAGCGCGGCGGCATCAATCTCTACCAGCACACTTACAATAACCCGCTGGCCTACTTGGATCCGCACGGCGAGGCGGTGCCCATGCGGGGCGGGGGCTGGGCTTTTGTCCCGGTGATAAGCACGATTGCCGTGCCGAGCTTGATCTTGAGCGCGTTGTGGGATCGCATCGGCGATGACTGCGCACCGGGTGGCAGTCCACCGGTGGGTCCCAGCGGGCCGCCCGGGCACAACTACACGCCACCACCGTTTTCCGACGCAGTGGATCCGGCACTCCTGGCTCAAACCGACGCCGCCCCCGCGCCCGCGCCCGATGCCAGCAGCCCCGGTATCGGGGGCCCTCCTCCGGCTCAACCCAGCCCCGCCATTCCCAATCCCGGGCATCCTAAGTTCACGGGGATCATCGTGGACGGAACGGATTTGGAGGACATTATTTCGAGCATAGAAGTGAAGTTCTACGATGACAATGGGGATCCACTTTACGTTAAGTACCCCGGTTCTTCCTACTAAACTTCAACCCACGCATCAAGCCATGATGAAAGCATTATCTTCCTTGCGATGGATCGCCTTGAGTGCTGCCGCCTGGCTGGCGGCGCAGGCTGGCGCTTCCGCTCAGACCCAGCAGTTCACTTACGACGCGATGGCCCGCATCACGCGCGTGCAATTCGGCGACGGCACTGTCACCGATTACACATACGATGCTCTGGGGAACCGGCTGGCGAAAACAACGAGCCTTGCCGGCGCGCCCGGCAACCAACCGCCGAATCCAGTCACCAACCCCAGCATCGCCAGCGGCGCGACCGGTGTCTCGACCACACCGACTGTAAGTTGGTTGGGCGGCGGCGATCCCGATCCCGGCGACGTCGTCTCTTACAGTGTCTATCTGGGCACCAATGGCGCGCTGGGTTTGATCTACAGCGGCCCCACTAACACCTGTGCGCCGGAACAACTGCGCTCGCTGACGACTTACTCCTGGTGCGTTGTCGCGCGGGACAACCACAACGCCACGCGCACTAACACTCTCTGGACCTTCATGACCCGCAACGAGCCGCCCCGGCCGTCGTTCTATGTCGGCACCAACACCGCTTGGGTGCCTGTTACCATCGGATTCCGCGACACGTCGTCCGCACCGGATGACGCCATCATTGCTTGGGCCTGGGACTTCACCAACGACGGCATTGTGGACTCCAAGGTCCAGCATCCCTTCGCCACCTACGCCACGGCGGGATCGTTCAGCGTGAAACTGACGGTGACGGATAGTCACGGAGTCTCGGCGTCGGTCGTCGCCACGAACCTGATCCGCATTGATCTGGACACCGACCGCGACGGGGTTTTGGACGCGCTGGATAACTGTCCCCTCGCGTACAACCCCGACCAGTCAGACCTCGACCACGACGGCGTGGGCGATATGTGTGACCCCGACATGGATGGGGATGGCATTCCGAACGCCCTCGACAATGCGCCGACCGTGCCGAATCCTGGCCAGGAAGACACGGACAGCGACGGCTACGGCGATGCTGGCTATGTGACGCATTGCGTCCGCAACGCGGCGGAACTACAGGCGGCGCTCGATGCGGCGGCCAGCAATGGCTCGCATGATGTTATTCACTTAGTCGCCGGAACCTATGCCGTCTCGGATAACGGCGGCGATCCTTTCATCTTCAATTCCGATGAGCCTTTCAGTCTTATCATCCTGGGCGGCTACGAAGATACCGACTGCGCCACGCGCGGGACTGATCCTTCAACCACGGTGCTTGACGGTGAGGGTAGCACGGTGCCCCTGAGCCTCACGCTCGCAGCCGAGGGCCAGCTTGCGGAACTCGTCGTCGAGCGGCTCACGATTCGCAACGGCTACAGCACGGGCGAGTCCGGGGCCGGGCTGGCGGTCGGGACTTGGGACCATGCCATCCGGCTCCGGCAGTTGGTGCTGGAAAAGAATGGCGCCTACGCCGCTGGGGGCCTTGGCGCGGAAACCGCCTGGGGGCCGATTACCGTTGATCGCTGCGTGGTCCGGAACAATGAGGGAGAATGGTACGCTGGCGCATACTTACACTCCGGGCATGGCCGCGTGCGTGTCGTGAACTCGATTTTCGCCGGCAACCTTGCTACCAACTATGGGGGCGGCCTGACCGTGGACACTGAGGACGGCCAGGTCGAGCTGGTTCACAATACCATCACTGGCAACCGCGTGAGGGAGGACTGGGGCTTCGGCGGGGGCGTGTATCTCGCGCTGGGCCAGGCCACTGCGGCGGTGGAGTTGTTCAACAATATCCTTTGGGGTAACGACGCGGCAGAGGGCGGAGACTTATTCGTCGCCAACAAGGACGCGCCGGTTCGCGCGTGGCACAATGACTTGGATCCCACCAAGGTCGCCGGCACCGTCTCGCTCCTCGCCGGGAACGTCAATGCCGCTCCGCAGTTCCTCGACCCGGCTAACGACGACTACCACCTCGCGGATAACTCCCCGCTCGTCAACGCGGGCACGAATGCTCTCGGGGTGTTGCCCGCCGTGGATTTCGACGGTGGCGCCCGCGTCGCCGCCGGCGCGCCGGACATCGGCGCGGATGAAACCGCTGGCATCGGTATCACGACCTTTGTCCAGATCATTGCCACCGATGCCAGCGCGGGCGAATGGGGCACTGACACCAACTGCCAGTTCACGGTGACGCGCAACGGCTCCACCACCAGTCCACTCAGCATCGGCTTCACTGTGAGCGGCACCGCGTCGAACGGTACGGACTACACCGTGGCGTCCAGCCCGCTGGTCGTCCCCGCCGGCTCGCCCGCCGCCACGCTCACCGTGCGGGTGCTGCCCGACTCGCTGATCGAGGGTGACGAAACCGTCCAAGTCACGCTGCGATCCGGCCCCGGCTTTGAACTGGGCATTCCCATTAGCGCCACGGTGGTGCTGAAAGATCGTCCGTTCGATGCGTGGAAGTGGGATAACTTCTGGCCCGGAGAACGCAACGACCCCGGCATCAGCGGCAATCAAGCTGACCCCGACGAAGATGGCCTCGTGAACTTAATGGAGTACGCCTTTGACCTCGGGCCGTGGGACAAGGACAACAGCTCGCCCTTCCGCGCCGCGATGGAGGTGAATCTCCTTGATCACAAACGCCACTTCGTCGTCACTTATCCGCGCCGCAAAGCTCCAGTGGACCTCTCGTATGTCTTGGAGGTCTCCAGCAACCTCGCCGTCTGGGATTCAACGCAGCAGGACTTACAGCTTCTTAGCGTTACCGATGACGGGAATGGCGTGACTGAAACCGTGACCTATCAACTCAAGCCATCGCTGGACGAGCCTTCGGCCCGCGTGCGGTTCGTGCGCCTACGGGTGTCGCCCTGAGAGTCATGACTGTTGCGGCAGGAGAGCAGCGTGGCCACCGGCGGCGCCTTGAGCCATTACGACCAGGCACAACGCAGAATTGTTACGAACTTTTTTGCGGTCGTAAGAGCGGCCGAAGTGCCGTTGTAGAGATTCTTAGGTTCCGCCCATGCTCTCATCGTACTTTGTGTCCAAATAGCCGCGCTCTGGTCGTACGGTTGCGACGCGGTTGGCCCTTTGGT
>CAINDV010000832.1 GCA_903847485.1 uncultured Verrucomicrobiota bacterium | reverse complement strand
TCGCCCTACCGGTACCATTTTTTGCCAACGGTTCGGTTCTGTCAGGGCCGGTTTAGGATTTCGGGCTTCATTCGTCATTCGTCATTTCCCATTCTCCCTCCGCTCCCAGCTTCTTCCCGCCATGAACCCCTACTACCTCACTGCGCGGATTGTCTTCGGCACGTTCTTCAGCACTTACAATCGTTGGCGCGTGTACCACCGGGAGCGGGCACCGGCGGAGGGCGGTTTCATCCTGGCGTCCAACCACGCCAGCTTCTGCGATCCGCCGCTCATCGGCACGGCCTGCCCGCGGGATCTCAGCTACCTGGCCCGCGCGTCGCTATTCCGTTTCCCGGTGGTCGGTCACATCATGCGCGAGATGTACGCCATCCCGGTGGACCGCGACGGCGGCGGCGGCGCGGGCTTAAAGGCCATCCTTAACCGCTTGCAGGCCGGCGGCGGCATCATCCTGTTCCCGGAAGGCACCCGCACGCGCGACGGCCGCCTGCAACCGGCGCGCTCCGGCGTCGGCCTCACCGTCATCAAGTCCAGCGTGCCGGTCGTGCCGGTGCGCATCTTCGGCAGTTACGAGGCGATGAACCGGCGGATGGCCATTCCGCTGCCATACAAGATCGTCGTGAAGTTCGGCCGCCCGCTGGCGTTCGCCGAACTGCGGGCCGAGGCGAAGATTTGCTCCAAGGCGCGGTTGAAGGCGGTTTACCAGCAAGTGGCCGATGAACTCATGGCCGCCATTGCCAAGCTGGAGCCGTGCGCGGACAAAGAAACTTTCCCCTGATCCGCAGCGTGCTGTCGGCATCTTGTCGGCAGATCGGAGGGTGCGGCACGGCCAACAAGATGTCGGCAGCACGTTGGTTCATGGTCGGTGAGCAGGGCTGACCCGAATTCCGAAACCCAAACGAAAACCAAAGCCTGAAGCCCGAAGCTCAGGACCGAGGCGTCTTCTACCGAACGGCAGAAGACGCTTCTCTGCGGTAGGCCGAAGGTCTTTCCAGCCTTCGAATTTCGGGCTTCTTTCGGGTTTCGGGAATTCGGATTTCAGCCGCGATCCCCCGGCGCGTCGTCGGCGAAAAGGTAGCGCAGGTCGTCCAGCGTGAGAGCCTGGGCGAAGCGTTCCTCACCGAGGACGTCGTCCGCCAGCGCCGCTTTCTGGTGCTGCAATTGCCGGATCTTTTGCTCGATGCTGTCCTTCATCAACAGCCGGTAAGCGATGACCTTGCTCGTCTGCCCGATGCGATGCGTCCGGTCAATGGCCTGCCGTTCCACCGCCGGATTCCACCACGGATCGAACAGCACGACGTAGGAGGCCGCGGTGAGGTTTAGCCCGAAGCCGCCGGCTTTTAGCGAAATCAGAAACACCGCCGCGCCTTCCGCTTCCTGGAATTCTTTCACCAGTGCGCCGCGATTCTCCGTGTCGCCGGTGAGGTAGAAGTGCGCCCATTTCTTCTCCTTCGCCAGTGTCTTGAGGATTTCCAGCATGGTCACGAACTGGGAGAAGACGAGCACCTTGTGGCCCTCCTCCAGGATCGGTTCGAGCAGGTCTTCCAGCGCGCTGACCTTGGCACTTTCGGCCTTGGCCATGTCTTCGCTGATGAGCGCCGGGTGGCAGCAAATCTGGCGCAGGCGCAACAGCGAGGTGAGAAAGTTGAAGCGCATCTCGTTGAGCTGCTGCTGCGTCTGCACTCTGAGCAGGAGCTGCTGGGCGCGCTTGAACTCGGCCCGGTAGAGCGCCAGTTGCTCTGCTTCCATCGTGCAGAGGATGTCCTCCTCGATGCGGTCGGGCAGGTCGCGCGCCACCTGGCCCTTGGTGCGGCGCAGCAGGAAGGGACGCACCCGTGCGGCCAGGCGGCGGCGGGCGAAAGGATCGTCTTTGCGCCCAAAGCGCTTGGTGAACTGGGTGCGGTTGCCCAGCACGCCGGGCATGGCGAAGGAGAAGATGCTCCACAGATCGAGCAGGCGGTTTTCGATAGGCGTGCCGGTGAGCGCCAGCCGGTGCTCGGCGGTAAGCGAGCGCGCCGATTGCGCCGTCTGCGAGTCGGGATTCTTGATGGCCTGGGCTTCGTCGAGAATCACCGTGAGCCACTGGAAATCCGCGATCTCCGGCGTGAGGAAGCGAAGCTGGGCGTAGTTGACGACGATCAGGTCCGCGGCGGCTCGTGCGGCGGGCAGTTCGGTGGCCGGTTCGCCGCGCCACAAGCGCACCCGCAGGCCGGGCAGAAATCGCTCCGCTTCAGTGCTCCAGTTGTCCATGACGGATTTTGGGCAGACCACGAGCGACGACAGCGGCGCAGGCGCGACGACCACCGGGACGGTTGCCGGGACGGCGGCAGACGGGACGTCGGCCCCACTTTCGCGCAGCCAGGCCAGCCAGGCGAGTGCTTGGAGCGTCTTGCCCAAACCCATGTCATCGGCTAGCACGCCGCCGAAGCGGTTGGCGCTCAGGTAGGCCAGGAAATGAAAACCCTCGACCTGGTACGGGCGCATCTCGGCGCGGATGCCGACGGGCATGGGCGGCGTGACGCGCGCCTTCAACTCATCGGCGCGGCGGCGGATGTCTGCGGCCTGCTTCTCGGGCAGGAGCTTTTTCGCCGCGTCGTCGGCCAGTTGCAGCGCGTGAAAGCGCTGCGGCTCGGCGGAAAACTCGCGAGCGTTGAGACCGAGCCGCGACAGTTGCTCGTCCTCGGCTTCTGTCATGGCGAATTGCAGCCGCCGCCAGCCTTTCTTGCCTAGGCGCACGAACCGGCCCTTGGCGTTGAGTAGCAGCTTCAACTCCTCTTGGGTCAATTCGGTGTCGGTGACGTTGAGCACGACGCGCAGATCGAACCAATCCACGCCCGCTTCCTCCACGTCCAGTTTCACGGTGCCGCTCACCGGCCCCTCGCGCAGCGACGCGAGCTGGGGATCGAGTTTGACCTGGAGATCCGGCGGGATGGCCGCGAGCCAGTCCAGAAACTGCTCCGGGAAATTCCGGGTCAGGCGCACCCGCCATTCGGCGCCGTAGCCCTCGTAGCGCGCGCCGATCCGCTCCAGCAACGCCGGGAAATGGTTCATCGCCGAGCGGTCCACAAGCGGGATGATTTCCGCCTCCGCGACCGGCGGAGTTGGCGCGGTCAGCCCGCCGTCGGCGGGATGCCAACTGTTGAAGCCAAAGTTGAGCTTCCGGCCGCTGTCCTCCACCGCTTCCACCCGGACGAACAGTGCGTCCGCGTCGCTCCCGACGTATTGCGGCTTCAGGCGGCAGGTCACGGTGACGGCGATTTTGACCTGGCGGGTGCGGGCCGCGATGCGCGGCGGCAGACCGACGCCGAGGCTCGCCAAAAACCGGACGCCGTCCACGGTTTCCAAGGCCGGCGCGGGAATGGCCAGCTCCGCCTTCGCGCCCAAGCCATGCGGCGGCGGGCCGTTGAAGAGGGCTTCCTCGGTGAGATACAGCGGCGGCGGGCCAGGCAGCGCGGCGAGAATGGCTGGCGGCGGCGTGCCGTCGGCCCGGACGAGGCGAAACTGGTAATCCTCCTCGGCGCTGCCGGCGGCGTGCAGTTCGAGCTTCAGCGGTTCGGCGGGGCGGGCCAGCGGCGTGCCGTCGGGACGGACCAGACGCGACACCAGGGCGGGTAGGCTGGCCACGCGATTAAGATGGCGGAGTTGCTCCGCGTTGCGATACGGCAGCACATGCCAGTTGGTGTCCCACACCCGGGTCAGCGCGGACCAGAGCAAAAGACTTTCGGGATCAAGATGGAGCCGGCCCGCCGCGTGGTCGTCATTCAAGCGGCGCGTGTGACTGGCTTTGAGATCGCGAAACTCGCCGTCCGCCGCCTCCCGGATTTGCACGCGGGCCTCGGTGGGGTAAATGGCCAGGCGCAACGCGACGGGCGCGGTCGTGTTTTGCTCGCCAGTGAGGGCCATCATGCGGAGCGACTCGCGCCAGGACTGAACCTGCTTCTCTCGCTCCCAGCGCTGCATCTCCGTCTCGATCAGGCCCAGGTCCGTGATGGACTCCATGAAGGCCGGGGGGGTGATTTTCCGGCGGCGAAATTCCCAGGCCATGTGCTGCCAGAACAAGTGATAGCCAGCGGGGAAGTCCTGCCACAAAACCAGCGGTGCCCAACTGTAATCACCGACCGCTGGCGTCAACGCCCGCAGGTCGTTGGCCGTGAGGGGCCGCCCGCTGGCGGCCTGGTGATAAAGCTGCTGCACGGTCTCGACGTAGGTAACTTCCGGCCGGGTGGGCTTGCGGCCGAGCGCGGTGGCCAGGCGGTCGGCCAGCGGGTAAAACAGCGATGTGGGAGGAGTTTTCGTCGCGACTGGCTTGGGGGCCGGCTGGGCTTTGAAGGCGGATGGAGAGACCTCGATCTCGTCGAAGCTTGCGGCGGCCTGCTGCAAGGCGATCAGCGTGGCGACGCAGTGCTTGCAATCGTCTGTCTCCCCACAGGAACAGTCGCCAGTCCAGGCACCGTCAGTGTACAACAAGCCGGTGTCGTGTTCTTCCTTGTCCAGAACCGTTGCCACGTAGGTGTTTCCTATGCTCTCGCACCTGAAGTCAAGCACCGCGCCAGCCAAAAAAAGCTGGCGTCCCTGCCGGGCCGTCGTTTTGCCGACGCTGACGAGGTAGGCTGAAACCGCCGCATGATCCCGTAATGGATTCTGTTTTGCCATCTGCGGCGCGGAGTTTAGGGAATAGCTTCCCGCGTGCAAGCCGGCACTCTCCCAAAGGAAGGCAAGGTGTCTGGCGGAGGTCCGGCGTGTTGCGGATTAGGTTCGCACCTCGTCGGCCTGCGGCACTTCGGTTCACGGGGTATCCGGGCTGCGCGAAGGGAAGGATGGTAGGCGCGATTACTTGGCGGGCACAGCGGGCGCGGTGGCCGCCGGGGCCGGCTTGGCGATGCCGAGACGGCCATTGGTCCAGTCGTAGATAAAGCCCATCTGGTTGAGCAGCATGTAGGCGGCAACCAAGATGGCCACTAAGACGATAACCTTCGGCCACGGGCTTAGCTTCTCCGCGTAAGGATCCGTCAGGTCGCGCTGCGCGCCGGGTGGCAGCTTGGCAACGCCGGTGAGGGAAGCGCCGAAGGGCACGTTGATGCGGGCCTTGGCGTTCACCGCCCAGCCGTTGGCGTCGAGGAGCGGTCCCAGGTTGCGCTTGCGCAGCTTAAGCCAGGCGAGAAACATCGAAGGACCAGAGATCATGAGCAGGATGCCGATCACTCCGATGGGCATCCACGCCTTAAGTCCAAGAAAGGCGCTGACGATGCCGCCGATCATGCCACCAATACCCGCGGCGGCCACGCCGAGGGCGGCAATGATCCCGGTGTCGAGCTTGGGCTT
The DNA here is from genome assembly GCA_903847485.1 of uncultured Verrucomicrobiota bacterium. Classification (GTDB taxonomy): domain Bacteria; phylum Verrucomicrobiota; class Verrucomicrobiia; order Limisphaerales; family JAJXZI01; genus CAINDV01. The sequence continues at coordinate 6,503 of CAINDV010000832.1, read as the reverse complement.
GGGCAGCGGCGGGGCTGTGGCGGGCGCTTTACCGGTATCGGCAGCCTTCTCGAGGTCCAGGGCGCCGGCTGTGAGCTTCTGCATGGCGGCATTGTCGGCCGCGACGGCACGCTTGTTAATCTGCTCGCCGATGAAGCGCGACACCTTCTTATAGGGCGCCCAGAACGCCTGCCGGATACTGATAGGGTTATCTACGATCTTAGTGATCGTCGCATCCCAGTCCTGACCTTTGCGGTCGTAGAAAATGCCGTTGCGGCCAACCATGAGATTGTCCGCGTCTCCGTCGGTGAAGGCGGCGACGATCTGGCGTTTCTCGCCCGAACCTTTGCGCGCACAATCGCAGTAGGCGAGATAGGCGCCGGAGAGGCCCGCCATGGTGGCGTGCCGGCCGGCATCCTCGACAGTCAAGCATAGCTCGCAACTGCGCTGATCTAGATAGAGCGTGCCCGCCTGGAAGATCGCCGGCTCGCCCCGGTCATAGAAGTCTTTGAAACTAACGAAGTTGAGACAGAGCAGATGCAGGTCGCGGTGGAAGCGGAGCAGCTTTTCCACAGTGGCGATGGCGGCGAACTGCGGCTCCAGTTCCTTGTCCTTGGCAATAAGTGCCGCTAGGTGCTCCTTTGCTTTGCCAGCCAAGAGTTCGCGGATCCTAGCCCGGCCGAGTCTCTCGACAGTCGCACCCGCCTTGCCGGCAGACCAACTCGCGAACGGCGCGAGTCGGGCTAGCAACGCGGCCCAATCACTCTCGGTGAGCGCCGGCCGGTCACCCAGCAGTGGCTTGATGGCGGCGCGGCTTAGTTGAGCGATAGTATCCTGCCACGCGGGGTTGAGGCCTTCGTTGAGTGGGAGCGGCTGACCCGCCGCCACGCGGGCGAGCGGAAAGCCGGCTATCTCCACGCTACTAATGGTAAGCTCTTTGGCCGCGAAAGAGAGATACTCCTTCTCCTCACGGTTGAGCGCCGTAAGGGCGCGCGGGTCGAAGGCGGCCAGCCGGCAGCGGGCGAAATAGTCGTCCACCTTGGAGGTAACCGCTTGGACAGCGGCGGCGGCGGCGGCGGTGGCTTCGCCCAAGGGTAATATCGCGGCGTCAGTCTCCGCCTTTTGCCACCAACCAGCGAAGGCCGTGGCTTCGGCAAAGAACTGGTCCACCTTAGCCTGACTGAGGCCGGGTTTGCCGGAACGATCTAACTCGGAGCCGACACAGGCGATGACCTCCTTGATAACCGCCTTAGTGGCTTCGTCGGCGGCGGAGTCCTCGACAATGAGGCCATCGCCGTTGAAAACGGTTTCGACGAATTTCTCCGCCACCTTGGTGGTGTCGCTCAGACTAATGGTATCTCCTAGCTTCTTGAGAGTGTCGAGAATCTGTCGGGCGGAGGCGAGGATCGCCCGGCCTTCCGGCGTGGCGTCGTTGATGGCGCTTAGCGAGAGAGAGTCAGCGGCTTTAAGAAAGTCGTCGGGATTCTTAATCAAGGCCCCGGCCCACTGCACGGCGCTGATCAATTCCGGGGCGCGGACGCGGCCGTCCTTGTCGCTGTCAATCAACGCCAGAGTCTTGGCGTCGAAGTGCAGGCCAGTCGTGGGGCAGGCCAGAGCCACCCAGAGCTTTTGGTTGAGCTTTCCGATGGCCAGCAGTTCCGCGCCGGTGTCGAGGCGCACTTGATCGAAGCCGCCCGCGCGGAAAAAACGCCAGGTGCGTTGGGGAGTGTCTTGCATTGGCATAAAGGTCGTGTTGTTGGTTGTATGGATCCTATCGCAAGCCTTCTTAACTCGTGGGGCTTGAGGGAAAAGAATGGCGCAATCCAAAGATGGCGTCAACACTCGTACCGCGACCGGCAAAGCGGGCCCAGTAACCGCGGCTGTAAGTGTATCTTCCGCGGTTGCGGGCGGCTGCGTTCAGGCTGGAGCCGGGGTAAGTATAATCGTTCAGCTTTCCTTGCGCACTCCGCCACCGAATCACCTGCCCTTGCAACCAACCAGGCCGGAAGCTTGCGCTCCCGGCCTGAGGTGAAACTGCTCACCCGGTCACTCAGAACTTATAGGCGATCCCGCTGACCAGCATGAGATCGTTCTGCTTCTTGCCCCGAGCGGGCTGGCTGTTGAAGGTGTCCGAGCCAACCACGCGCAACGACAGATTTTTGACCAGCGGCGCTTCGATCCCGATCTCGGCGTTCAACTGATAGTTGCCCCAGTCGGTGATCTGCGGGAGGTAGCTGACGGATTGCCAGAGCTTGGAGTTCTTGCCGATCTTCTGCTCGAAGCGCTCGGCGAACCGGATGGTGGCGTAATTAGCGTCAATACCGCCCTTCTTTTCGAAGACATAGCCGGGACCGACTTCCCCGCTGAGCAGTGTCGCGGCGTTCTTGATCAGGTAATAACCAACACCAGGGCTGAGATTGATGCGGTAGGCGATGTCCGCGATGCCGTCGTAGAGGGCGTCCACGCGGGCGTAGCCGTAGAACCGGTCGGTAAAGAGGTAGTTGTACTGGCCCCAACCGGCGGCCATGTTGTTGTTCACGGCGCCATCGTTCTTGCCGTAGGCGCCCTTAGCCCCAAAGTCCCACTCGTCGCGCTTGGTCTTCTTCTGGGTTTCAATGCCACCCGTGACCAACAGGGTGTCGCTGTTGCCGCTGGTGTAGGAGAGGCCGAGGTTGACGCTGCTTTCCCACTGCGGCGGCGGGGGCGGCGGGGCGAGTTCGACCGGCTTGGCGTCTTGCGCGACCGCAGCGGCGGCACCAGCGAAAACGAAGCCGGAAGCGAGTGTGTTGCGAATAATTGAGCGTTGCATGTGTTTAGTTCAGTTGCATGTGTCGCAATGCAGGATTTGGTTTGTTCCTTAAAAAGTCAACCGCGAAATGCGGGGGCGTCGCGTAGTTTACAAAACTTTCCTGTTTTGAAAACTACGCGACACGGGCGGTGATCAGCGTCGCGGTCCACTAAACCCGACAATGCGGCAGCCCACGCAAGGCCACCCTGAGCGGCTTTTTTGACGGGATGTCCGCCCGCCGGTTCCAAAAGGCCTTCTCCCTCGTTACCATCTGTCATTCCTCAGCGTTCTCGTCTTCGTGAATCAGTCGCGCAAAATGAAGACTGCCGATTTTTCGCATTGCCTCGGGACGGAAAACACTGTATCCGATAGCCGGCACTGACAATCTAAACTTCACACTAATAAAACTATGGTACAACCTTGTTATCATCCTAGCATCGAAGGCGCCCAGCATGGCGCGAAGAGTCTCGCGGAATTCCTGGCCTATGCGAAAAAGTCCGGCGCGGCCGGCGCGCAGCCCTCGAATTTCATGATCCAAAACGACAAGGGCGGATTCAAGACCGCCAAGGAAATCAAGCAGGCCTTCGCGAAGGCCAAGCTGAGCCTGGACGGCATTTCCGCGCACTGCCCCTTCTGGGTCCACACCACGGCCTGGACCGGCAGCCCCACCATCCGCCCCTTCACCCCGGCGGACGTCGCGAAGAAATCCCCCCAACAGATCGAGCAATGGGCTGAGGATTACCTGCTCAAGTTCATGGACCTCTGCGCCGAACTCGGCGTGAAAATCATCCCCATGTTCTGGGGCGTCGCCTTTGGCTGGGAACTGGCCACCGGCTACCCCTGGGGCTTCTGGAAGGGCGCGGATTACGACCTCCTCGCTGAAGGCAAGGAACGCTTCGTCACCAAAACCGCCAAGCTCCGCGCCCACGCCAACAAGCTCGGCCTCTACCTCGCCCATGAAATCCACGGCGGCACCGTGGCGATGACGGCCGACGACTTCAATATGCTGGTGGCCGCCTGCGATGGCGACAAATGCCTCGGGGTGAATGCCGATCCTTCGCACTGCTGGGAAGGCGAGGACTGGGAAACCCGTTTCCGCAAGGTCGGCGACCGCGTCTATGCCTGCCATGTGAAGAACTTCGTCATCCGCAAGGGCCTACCAGTGCGCATGATGGCGCCGAACTGGCCCGACCGCGCCATGCAATTCGTGGACATACCCAGCGGCGACCTCAACATGCTCCGCTATGCCGAGTGTCTGATCAACGTGGGCTACCCGCAGCGCTACTGTCAGGTCATGGGCACCAAGACCGCCCCGCTGGTGGTCGAAGCTGAGAGCGCCTACCGCGATCTCGACGCCACGAGCGCCAACGGCATCGTTTACGTCCGCGACAACCTGTGCTTCCCGCTCGCCGCCGGCTCCTTCGAAGACGGCATGGGCGCCTGAGCCAAACTCTCTGAACCAGCACGAAAGGGATGCGCTCGGGCGCGTCCCTTTTTTGTTGGCCTGGGGTGGAATGACCTCCAAGCACCGGCACCGCTCAGGTCATTTCCCCGCCGGGCCAGACTGACGGTCAATGTCCTGAACCGTCCGCTTGCGCTCCTCATCGTAACGGGCGCTTTCGTGGCCCATCACCTTGAGCACGAGAAACAGTCCTACGCAGACCGCGCCGATGGGAACGCCCAAGCCCCAGCCACCGGGGCGCGAGCCTTCGGCAATGCCGATGACAAAGGACAACACCGCCAGCACCGGGAGTATCAACGTCAGTTTTTTCATGCGTGCCACCGATGCCAAGATACTCAGCGCCCGTCGGACTTCAAACAGCTTGTCCGGGTGATAAGAACGCTGGCGCGGAGTAGCACCCTCCGCCGCCGAGCCTGTGATTGCGCCGGGCGGCGGCTTTTCGCAAGCTCCTGCGGTGACCTTTTCCTGGATCAAGCCACTTTGCACCCGCCGCTTCGCCCTCGCGGTGGCCGCCGGGCTGTGCCTGGCGGCCGCGTTCCCGAAGCTGAGCCTGGCCGGGTTGGCGTGGATCGCGCCGGCGCTGCTGCTGCTCCCCGCCTGGGGGCGCGGCGGCGGGGAGGCGTTCCGTATCGGTTACGCGGGCGGCCTGGCCTGCAACCTCGCCGCTTATTACTGGTTGCTCCTGATCCCGGTGACCGGCACGCCTATCTTGGGCTGGATCGCTTTGAGCATGTATCTCGCGCTTTATCCGGCGGTCTGGGTGTGGCTGCTTGCGCCGCCGCCGGATTCCGCGTCCGCCAACGCTGTGGCCGGCGGATCAGGATGGAGTCGGACGACGGAGCGGCTTCAGAGCGGCCCGGCGGCCTGGCCTTGGAGCCGGCGCTCTCTCTGGGCGGCTTACGGCGCGGCGCTGTGGGTCGCGCTGGAAATGCTCCGCGGCTGGTTTCTCTCCGGCCTGCCTTGGGATCCGCTCGGCGCTTCGCAATTCCGGCTGTTGCCATTGATTCAAATCAGCTCCGTGACGGGCGTCGCCGGGCTTTCATTCCTGATCGTCTGGACTTCCCTGAGCCTGCTGCTGGCCGGGTTGGCGATCTTGCGCGCGCCGGGAATCCGCGCCGCCTGGGTCGGTGAAATCATTCTGCCCTTCGGTGTCGTGGCGGCAGTCTTCGCCTTCGGCAACCATCGCCTGGCGCAAACTTTTCGCAGCGGTGCTCTGCTCAAAGTCGCCTGTATCCAGCCCAGCATCCCACAGGCGATGATCTGGGATAGCCGCGAATCCAGCAACCGCTTCACGCAACTGCTGGCCCTCTCCCGGCGGGCGCTGGCGAAAAAGCCCGACCTGCTCGTCTGGCCGGAAGCGGCGCTGCCGAGCTTCGACCCGCAAAGCTTCGCCGCCATCACCAACCTCATCCGCGAGCACCGCGTCTGGATGCTTTTCGGCGCGGACGACGCCGATCAGATCGGCGGTTCCCTGGACAAGCCGGAGTACAGGTTCTTCAATAGCGCCTTCCTTTTCGACCCGGACGCGCGCTACATAGCGAGTTACCGCAAGCGGAAGCTGGTGATCTTCGGCGAATACGTGCCGCTGTCGCGCTGGCTGCCGTTCTTGAAATACTTCACCCCTATCGAAGGCGGGTTCACGCCTGGTCCGGGGCCAGCCTCCTTCACCATCACCGATCCGTTGGTCCGGTTGTGCCCGCTGATCTGCTTCGAGGATATCTTCCCTGGACTGGTCCGGTGCTCGCTCGCCGACGACACCGATCTGCTGGTGAACCTGACCAACAACGGATGGTTTGGCGAAAGCGCGGCCCAATGGCAGCACGCGGTCACCGCGATCTTTCGGGCCGTGGAAAACGGCGTGCCGCTGCTGCGCTGCGCCAACAACGGCCTGACCTGCTTGGTGGACCGCCAAGGACGCATCGCGGAGGCGATCACGGACGAGCGCGACACGATCTATGGCCCCGGATTCATGGTGGCGAATATCCGCCTCCTCGCTCCCGACGACACGCCCCGAACCTTCTACCGGCAGCACGGGGAATGGTTCGCCGGCGGTTGCGTGGCGCTGGCGGTGGCGGGCGCCGCTCAGAATCTGCGCCGCCGGAAGGCGGGGGGCGGCGAAGAGGGCAGAAAAATAGCGGGTAAGTAGTGGAAGGGAAACTCTTTCTGCCGGCCATCCGAGGCTCTTTCAAAACCCCAGCGATGGCAGGGCGACGCTCCTGCGGAGCCGCAACCAAGGCGGAGCGCCGACATTCTTGTCGGCCAGTGCGTGCAGGA
>CAINDV010000831.1 GCA_903847485.1 uncultured Verrucomicrobiota bacterium | reverse complement strand
GGCTTCCAGCCTATTCGGGCTAAACAGGCTGGAAGCCTGTTCCACTACGCTGTCACTGCTTCGCCGGTTCATGGCCCCGATGCGCGTCCGAAGTTGGAGGTCGAAGCTGCCCATGAACCGGAGCGTGCTGTCGGCATCTTGCCGGCAGACCGGGGACGCGGCACTGCCGACAAGATATCAGCCGCACGAAGGCTCATAGCCGGCGAGTATTCCGCGGGCGCCAGGGGATCCGGTGCGGATGCGCCCCCGCCGCGCTTCCGTGATTCGGCCTTGTCAGCGTCACAAAGTTGGGGTGCTGCTCCCTTTCCTGTTGCATCCGCCGCCGGTTTTCCCATCTTCACGCCACCCAAACTATGGCTGAGAACGGAAAACACATTTACGACGAGAGTAAGATCAAGACACTCTCCTCGCTGGAGCATATCCGGCTGCGCACCGGCATGTACATCGGGCGCATCGGCACCGGCGCGCACCCCGACGACGGCTGTTACATCCTCCTCAAGGAGATCGTGGACAACGCCGTGGACGAATACATCATGGGCCACGGCCGCGAGGTGCAGATCAGCATCGAGGGCACCCGCGTCTCGGTGCGCGACCACGGCCGCGGCATCCCGTTGGGCAAGGTCATTGACTGTGTCTCCAAGATCAATACCGGCGCGAAATACAGCGACGACGTCTTCCAGTTCAGTGTCGGCCTCAACGGCGTCGGCACCAAGGCGGTCAACGCACTGTCGAAGGTCTTCACCGTGCGCAGCCATCGCGATGGGGAATTTGTCGAGGCGACGTTCCGGCAAGGTAAGCTCAAGGGCGATAAGAGCGGTAAGACGGAGGAAGCCAACGGCACGTTCATCTCCTTCGAGCCAGACCCGGAGATCTTCAAGGAAACCGAGTTCAAGCCGGAACACGTCGAGCACCGCCTCCGCCATTACAGCTACCTCAACACCGGCCTGCGGCTGGTCTTCAACGGCAAGACCTTCCAATCGCGACTCGGCCTGATGGACTTGGTGCTGGAAGACTTGAACAGCGACGGCAGCGAGCCGATCTATCCGCCGCTGCACTATAGCAGCAAGACGCTGGAGTTTTGCTTCACCCACACCAATAGCCGCTACGGCGAGACCTTCTTCTCCTTCGTCAACGGCCAATACACTTCCGACGGCGGCACCCATCTTAGCGCCTTCCGCGAAGGCTTGCTCAAGGCCGTCAACGAATACGCCAAGGCTAAGTACGAAGGCGACGACGTGCGCGAAGCCATGGTCGGCGCGGTCTCTATTCGCCTCAAGGATCCTATCTTCGAGTCACAGACTAAGAACAAGCTTGGCAACACCGACATCCGCACCGACCTAGTCAACCGCGTCCGGGAGGAACTGCTCCACTTCTTCAACCGCAACAAGGAGATAGTCGGGCAGATCCTAGCCAAGGTGGAAGATACCCGACAGCTCCGCAAAGAGTTACAGGACGTGAAGAAGCTGGCGCGCGAGCGGGCCAAGGCTATCACCCTGCGCATCCCGCAACTTAAGGATTGCAAGCATCACCTCGATAAGAAAAAGGAGAAGGGCTACGGCACGATGGTCTTTGTCTGCGAAGGCCAGTCCGCCGCCGGCTCGATCACCAGTTGCCGCGACGTGAACAACCAGGCCGTCTTCGTCCTCAAAGGCAAGCCGCTCAACGTCTGGGATCTCAGGCGCGACGTCGTCTATAAGAACGACGAACTCTATAACCTCATGCAAAGCCTGCATATCGAGGACAACCTCGACAGCCTGCGCTATGAGAAAGTCGTGCTCGCCACCGACGCCGACGTGGACGGCCTGCACATCCGTAACCTACTCATTACTTACTTCTTCAAGTTCTTCGACCAGTTGGTGCATGACGGCCATCTCTATGTCTTGGAGACGCCACTCTTCCGCGTCCGCAATAAGGAGCGAACAATCTACTGTTACTCCGAAGCCGAGCGCGACACTGCGGCTAAGGAGCTGGGCGGCAAGCCAGAGATAACGCGCTTCAAAGGCTTGGGCGAAATCAGCCCGGCGGAGTTCAAGCAATTCATCGGGAAAGACATGCGGGTAAGCAAGGTAGAGTTCGCGTCCAAGGTGGAAGCGGCGGGCATCCTGACTTTCTACATGGGTAAGAACACGCCGGAGCGCAAAGACTACATAATGGCGCACCTTGTCGTGCCGGTGGAAGAGTAGGATCAGGCGTCGTGCCGGTCTGCATCTGCAAAGCCGCGCTCACCAGGGAGGGATCTTGGTTGAGTTTGGGAACTATCGGGCCAGAAGCTTGAGCATCCCAAGTTAGCGACAGGCGTAACGCCGCCCCAGCCACTGCCTAGTTAGGTTTTGTCCCAGTGGAAGGCTGTGGTTGTCGTTATTGGTGGTGATGCCGTTCCGGCGGTCTGGAAACCGGGGCGTTTTGCGGGTGGGAGGCCAAATCGTGGCCTTATGAGCCGTGGCGACGCCTAAAGGTGGGCGCGG
>CAINDV010000830.1 GCA_903847485.1 uncultured Verrucomicrobiota bacterium | reverse complement strand
TCTAAGATCGCCGGGTCAGGGGACCCGGCCTACAGCAAAGACGCGGTTCTGTAGGCCCGGTGCCCTCACCGGGCGGCCCGTGCTATTTCCTCGGGTCAGGATTTCGGAGGCGGAGTTTTTGGTTGGACCGGGCGTGAGACTAGGCCCAGAACCTGACCGCTGGCGGCGGCGCTTCGTCATTCGGTTTTCGGACTTCATTCGTCATTCGCCTTCGGAGTTCGGGCTTAACTTGCGCCCATGAGCCGCTGCAATCTCCCCGCAGATTCGAAGACGACCGCAGAGAAGACCTGGCTTCGCCTTCCATTGGCGTCCGTCACCGAATCTGCGGGGAGGTTCATGAGGAAGTTTTCGAATCGGCGGGAAGTCGGCGACGAGTCGCTGCCCCCGCCCGCCCAAAACTATTTCACTCTTTTTCATCGCGCCTATTGAATTTCCGCCGGAGGTTTCTAAGATGCCCGCGATTTCCAGCGAATAATAATGACTGAACCGATCAAACCGGTAGCCGCGTGGAGCATTGAACAAGCCCGCGAGCTGTATAACATCTGCCGTTGGGGCGCGAATTACTTCGACATCAACGAGGCCGGCCATGTCGCGGCCCGGCCGTTGCAGGACGCCGGCGCGTCCGTGGACTTGACCGATCTGATCGAGGAGGCGCGGGGGCGGGGGCTGAAGTTTCCCGTGCTGGTGCGCTTCCAGGACATCCTGCGCCATCGGGTGGAAGCGATCAACCAAGCCTTCCGCGCCTCGATTGCCGAGTTCAACTATCAGGGGCGCTACCGCGGCGTGTTTCCGATCAAGGTGAACCAACTGCGCGAGGTGGTGGAGGAGATATTGGAGGCGGGCCGGCCGTTTGATTTTGGTCTCGAAGTAGGCAGCAAGCCGGAGTTGTTCGCCGGGCTGGCGCTGCAAAACCAGGTGGGCAACCTGATCATCTGCAACGGTTACAAGGACGCTGAGTTCATCCGCATGGCGATGCTCGGAGTGAAGCTGGGCAAGAAGGTCATCCTAGTCGTGGAGAAACTGGAGGAGCTGCGGCAGATCATCACGCTGTCCAAGCAACTTGGCGTCGAGCCGCAGATCGGCATCCGCGCGCGGCTGTTGGCCAAGGGCGGCGGCAAGTGGGCCGACAGTGCGGGCGAGAACGCTAAGTTCGGACTGAGCACGGCGGAGTTGCTGGTGGCGACCGACCTGCTGCGCTCCGAGGGGCTGGCGCACTGTTTCAAACTGTTGCATTTCCACATCGGCTCGCAGGTGCCCGATGTGCTGACGATCAAGCGGGCAGTGCAGGAGGCGGCGCGGTTTTACGCGAAGCTTTACAAGATGGGCTTCCAGATCGAGCAGTTGGACGTCGGCGGCGGGTTGGGCGTGGATTACGACGGCAGCCGGTCGGCCTTCGACAGTTCGACCAATTACAGTCTCCAAGAATACACTAATGACGTCGTGTTCTACATCGGTGATGTCTGCACTGCGGAAGGCGTGCCGCACCCGGAGATAGTCAGTGAGAGCGGGCGTGCGGTGGTGGCCTACCACAGCGTGTTAGTGGTGGAAGTGTTCGGGACCATTGAGAAGGTCCGGCTCAACGAGCAGTTCCAGTTTGGCGACACCGAGCAATCGCTCGTGAAGGAATTGCTCTACATCAAGCGCAACCTGGCCCGGCTCAACAAGCTCGAGGCCTATCACGACGCCTTGGAGCGCAAGGAAGACGCCCAGCACATGTTCACGCTGGGTGTGCTCGACTTACCGGACAAGGCCAAGATCGAAAGTCTCTTCTGGGAAATCAGTGACCAGGTGGTGCGGAGCTTCCAGGGTCAGGCCTATGTGCCGGAGGAAATCCGCAAGCTGGAAGACGCGCTCGCCGACCAATACCTCTGTAATTTCTCCGTCTTCCAGTCACTCATTGACCATTGGGCGCTGGGCCAGCTTTTTCCCATCATGCCACTGCTCCGGCACACCGAGCGGCCGACGCGAGAAGGAACGCTGGTAGATATCACCTGCGATTCCGACGGGCAGGTGAATAAGTTCATTGACCTGCGCGACGTGCGGGACACGTTGTCGCTTCACGAGATGCGGCCCAACGGCAACGGCAAGCCTGAGCCTTACTACCTCGGCGTGTTTCTCATGGGCGCTTATCAGGACGTGATGGGCGATCTCCACAACCTATTTGGGCGCGTCAACGAAGTGCATGTCTTCCTTGAGCCTGATGAGCCGGCTGGTTACTACATTGAGGAAATCATCGAAGGCACGACCATTGGCCAGGCGCTGGCGTCGGTCCAATACGACGAAAACGAACTCAAGCGCCAGATGAAGGCCCAGATGGACGAGGCCATCAAGTCCGACCGCATGAAACCCTCCGAAGCTATGCGGCTGCTCGACGATTACGAGCGGGGCTTGAAGCAATACACCTATCTCTCGGTTTATTGAGCGAGAGCCAGGACGACCACCTCTCTGCCGTCCATTCCCATGAGCGTCCAAGTCGCGCCCGCCATTAGCACCGGGCTGAAGCCCGGTGCTAATGAGAAGCTGGGTAAGTCTCATCTTGAGCCACGATTCCGAAGCACCAATTAGGAATGACGAAAGACGAATGACGAAAGAAGCCCGAAATCCGAATGACGAATCCCTCCGTCTGCGGCTGGTTCTTATGCGGGCCTTCCTGACGTGTCGGTGCCGGCGAACCACAGGTTTCGGGCTTCGAGCTTCGTCATTCATTCGTCATTCGTCATTAGTCATTTGGAATTCGGAACTCGGGTTGACCGTAAGCTAGAACCAAAGCCGTGCCTGACCCCGTTTCTCACCAGCAACTGCTGCCGTCCCTGGCCCGGCTGACGCGCGGCCTGTCCGCGCTGTTCTGGGGGCTGCCACTAACACTGATCCTGGGCTTCCAAACGGCGCGGACCGATTGGTTGCACTCCTTTGGCGTGCTGCCGCCGCTGTTGACCACCGGGCTGTTACTTTACGGACTGCTGGAGCTGCGGCACTTCCAACCGCAGGACCGCCACTGGCACAGCGCGCTGGAGCGGGCGTTGCTGCTCGGGGTGGTGAACGTCGGCTTGTCGCCGTTCCTCTACTGGTGGAGCCAGGCACCGGACCAACCTTTGTTCAGCACAGCGGTGGTTTTGCTCATCGGCACGGCCATTATATTCCTAAGTCTGCTCAATCTCGTCCTGAGCCGGCTCGGCACACTGCTACCGGATGAAACCTTGCGACAGGAAACTTCGCAGTTCACGGTGATTAACCGTGCGCTGCTGGTACTAACGCTGACCCTGGTGCTCCTCTTTATCGCGTTGATCCATTACCGGCAGCCGCTCCCGATCGCGCTGGCCTATGCGCTGATGTTCCTGGAACGCTTCGGTCTCTGGTTGCTCGTGGCCTTTGTATTATTGCCGCTGGCGCTGACCATGGCGCTGTTGTGGAAAGCCAAGGAGGTCATTCTCACAAGCGTCTTCAGCGGACGCCGGCAGGGTTGACGGCGACAGAGGCGACCAGGAATCTAAATGACGAATGACGAATCGTCGCCGCTGACCGGCGAGTTTCGTGCTTTGGGCTTCGTCATTCTTCAACCTTCACGTTTCCCGCTTCACACTTCCCGTTTCCCGCTTCAGTCTAATCCGAATACCCATGAGGATGCTGCCGGTGCCAGTGCCATGCGGCGGCCACAATGTCTTCGAGCTTTGGGTATTTAGGCTTCCATCCTAGTTCACCAATCGCCTTAGCGGCACCCGCCACCAGCTTAGGCGGATCGCCGGGGCGACGGGGCTTTTCGACAGCAGGAATCGTCTTACCGCTGATCCGCTCGCACATCTCGATAACTTGGCGGACAGAGTAACCGTCGCCGTTGCCGAGGTTGAAGAAGCCTTGCTGGCCCGGTTGCAGCGCCAGGATGTGCGCCTGCGCCAAGTCCACGATGTGTATGTAATCGCGGATGCAAGTGCCGTCGGGCGTGGGGTAATCAGTGCCAAAAATCTGACAGTCCGCCGCCTGACCAAGCGCGACCTTGAGGACATTCGGAATAAGATGCGTCTCAATGCGGTGATGCTCGCCGTAGTGCTCGCTGGCCCCAGCGGCGTTGAAATAGCGGAACGCCACGAATTCCAGCCCATGCAACTCGTGATACCAAGACAGCATTTTCTCAAACATCAACTTAGACTCGCCATAGGGATTAATCGGCCGCTGCGGCAAATCCTCCGTCATCGGCACGCGGTCGGGCGGGCCGTACGTGGCGCAAGTGGAGCTGAAGACAAATTTGCGGACGCCGGCGGCACGGGCGGCATCCAAGAGGTTCAGACCGGAGCAAACATTGTTGCGGAAATACTTCGACGGGTTAGTCATGGACTCGCCCACCAAGGCGTTAGCAGCGAAGTGGAGCACCGCCTCGGCCTGCGCTTGTAACAACGCTTGCCGAAGACCTGGCTCGTCGCTAAGGCAACCCTGGACAAACGTCGCCCGCGGATCCACCGCCGAGCGATGGCCCTCGGAGAGGTTGTCGAAAACCGTGACGGAGTGCCCGGCGTTGAGTAACTCCTCAACGCAGATAGAACCGATATAACCGGCACCGCCGGTGACGAAGACATTCATGTGCGCCGCACTATGGTACACTCAGCGCGGCTTTCAAAGGCGAAAGTCAGGTGGGAGCAGAGGAGGGCGCAAATCAGGTTGTGCGTGGTCCCGGTTTTCCCATTAACACCCGGCTTTAGCCAGGTGTGGGAGAAGGCGGAGCGACGGCAACCGCTTCGGCGGTCTTCCACCTAACCCGTGAGTCTCTTTCAAAACTCCGTAGTGGTGCCGGCACCCCGCCGGCGAAAGTCTTGCGGGCACCCACGCCCGCAGAACCAAACTGCAACCGAGGCGGTTGCAGGACTAAGGCAGCCGGGGCGGCTGCCCCACTACGCCATAGCTCGGCAGGAGCCTCGCTACTACAGGCACGGGAGTTTTGAAAAGAGCTCCCGTGTCTATTCACTGGCCGATAGGGCGAGGCTCCTGCCGCACCGCGCCCTACCACCGTCTGCATGGATACGGCTTAAGCTGTGACTGCCCATTCAACCTCAACCCGGTAGGGCGGCGCTGCCGCGGTGCCGCCGCCTGGGCCACCCACGGTTTCAGCGCGCCGCCGGGATGGCCCGCCTCAAGAAAGTGCCAGGTCCGGCGATCAGTGATTGACACCGGCGGTGGCCGTGCCAAAACTATTTCGCCAGGCGGACGCAGGAAGCGATTCTTCCCGCACCGCGCAGTGTATCAAACAGTAAAACCTGTCTGTTTAACAGACATACCAAGAAAAGGCTGAAACAATGATCGAATGGAAGAAGAGCAACGATGCCCTCGGCACCACCAACCGGGGTAATGCCTGTGAATCCGGCCTCTGCACGCTGTGTGACTCGGCGTGCAAAGGGAAATGCGAAACCTGGATGACCGCGATGCGCGGCCGGGAGCTGTTGTATCCCCGGAAGTTCGGCTACATCACCGCCGGTTCGGGCAACGTCACCAGCGTGGGCCTGGGCTACCACGCGTTACGGATTCAGGGTTACGCCTATGGCTGGCACGGGGCCAATGCCGCCAAGGATGCCGACCACTGTATTTTCCCCGAGGTGGACATCACCACCCAGTTTGGCAAGCAACGTCCGGTCAAGTGCCGCATGCCTATTATGACCGGCGCGCTGGGTTCGACCTTCGTGGCGGCCCGCTACTGGGATTCCTTCGCCATTGGCGCGGCGCTGTGCGGCATCCCCATCGTCATCGGGGAGAATGTCGTCGGCGTGGACCGTAACTCGGTGCTCCGGAAAGGCCGGATCGAGGTTTCGCCGGAGTTAGACCGGCGCATTGAAGTGTTCCTGCGCCATTTTGACGGGCACGGCGCGATCATTGTCCAGATGAACGTGGAAGACACCCGGAACGGTGTGGCGGAATATCTGATTGAGAAATACGGCGACAAAGTCATCCTGGAACTTAAGTGGGGACAGGGTGCCAAGTGTATCGGCGGCGAAATCCAGGTGGACAGTCTGGAGTATGCCCGGTTCCTCAAAGACCGCGATTACATTGTGGATCCCGATCCTTACGATCCTGCGGTGGAAGCCGCTTTCAAAGAAGGCGGGATTCGCGCGTTCGCCCGCCACAGTCGGCTCGGCGCGACAGATATCGCCTCGGGACAGCAGGTGCGCGAGGAGTTCATGAAAGCCATCGGCTATCTGCGCGGCCTCGGCCACCAGCGCATCACGCTAAAGACCGGCTCCTACGGCATGGAGGCGCTCGCGCTGGCGATTCGTTGCGCCGCCGATGGGCAGCTCGACCTACTTACCATAGATGGCTCTGGCGGCGGCACGGGTATGAGTCCCTGGAACATGATGGAACACTGGGGCGTGCCGTCCCTGCCGTTACACGCCAAGGCCTACGAATACACGAAGCTCTTAGCCGATCGCGGACTGGCGGTAGCAGACCTTTCGTTCGCTGGCGGCTTCGCCCGCGAAGATCATGTCTTCAAAGCCCTCGCCCTCGGCGCGCCGTTCGTGAAGCTCGTTTGCATGGGCCGCGCCCCGATGATTCCCGCGTTCGTCGGCAGTAACATCGAAGGCGTCTTGCGGCCGGACCGCCGCGCGAGCGTCAACGGTAACTGGGACGAATTGCCCAGCACCGTAAGCTGCTACGGCGACAAGCCGGAGAAGATCTTTGCGGCCTGGGAAACCGTCCTGAAGAAGGTCGGCGCTGACGAGATGAAGAACATTCCCTTCGGCGCCGTCGCCATGTATTCCTACGCCGACAAGCTGGCCTGCGGCCTCCAACAATTCATGGCCGGTGCCCGGGCCTCCCGCCTGTCCGACTTATCCCGCGGCGACCTTATGTCGGCCAACCGTGAGACCGCCCAGGAAACGGGCATCCCCTACATGACGGAGGCCGAAAACGACAAGGCCCTGGCCGTCCTTACCTCCTGATCCCGACTAACTCGCGCCAGCGCCACGCTCCAGCAGCAGGCTGTGCCCAGGCATAGTCTTGTAAGTTGCGTGTGGTGGCTGGCGGCCGGTGGGGCTGCCCGCCCGCCGCCCATCGCCAGCCGGTTGGGAGCCGGGAAACCGCTCTCACCGGCTGGGTGGTGTACCGCCACGAACATGACTAATAGGAACGCGGTGTAGCTCCCCAGAGCCGGGGCTTGACACTGGAGACATCCGATTCGAAGCTTGGCCATGCAACGATTGAACATATTCCTACCCATGAACCGCAGCGTGCTGCCGGCATCTTGCCGGCAGATCGGAGTCGCGGCACTGCGGGCAAGATGCCGGCAGCACGTTGGTTCACTACCGGTGAGCAGGTCCCCAAGTAACCAGTGGCTTTCCATCCTTGCCATCGCCGTCGTGTTAGGAGTGGCACCCGCCGCCCGAGCGAACCTCACCTTCAACCTCGTTCCCCAAAGCGGCACGCCGCAATACGCCATTGATGGCTTCACCACGGCGGCCAACCTGTGGTCCTCCGTCCTCGCCGACAACGTCACGGTCAACCTAGCCATCGGTTTCGCTCCGTTGGGAGCTGGCGTAATCGGGCAATCATACAGCGACTTCGCCGAATTCCCCTACGCTACCGTAACTCCGGCACTCGCCAGCCACCGCACCTCCGCCGATGACTACTCAGCCTACGCCGCCTTGCAACCCGGTGCCAGCTACCAGCGGATCATCAATCACACCAGCGATAACCCCAATGGTGCCAACAGTGCCACGCCCTATCTTGATTCAATGGACCGCGTGGGCCTGACCACCGCCAACGCCAAGGCGCTGGGACTGTCGCCCGCCGGAAGCGCGCTCGACGGCTTTATCCAGTTCAGTTCAGACTTCAGTTTCGACTTCAACCACGGCAGCACGATCCAACCCGGTAAGTTGGACTTTGTCGGCGCGGCGGCGCATGAGATCGGCCATGTGTTGGGATTCGTGAGCGGCGTGGACGACATAGACATGCTCGGTGGCGTTTACGCCGCCGGCGACTTCAGCTCCAACCTGATTGATCTCTTCCGCTACTCCGACCTCAGCCGGGCGGCGGGCAGCGGCTACCTCGATTGCACGGCGGACAACCGCGATAAGTACTTCTCCACCGACGGCGGACTAACCGCCATTGCGCTGTTCGCCAACGGGATCACTTACGGCGATCACCGCCAGGCCAGCCATTGGCGGGACAACTTAGGCATAGGTATCATGGACCCTACCGCCGCTTACGGTGAACTGTTGACCATCTCCGCCACCGACCTCCGCGCCTATGACGTGTTGGGCTACACTATCGGGGTGCCGGAACCCGGCCTTAGCACTACCTTGGTGACGTGCTCGGGCTTGGGACTCTTCCTGTGGTTGCGTTCGCGCAACCGGATCCGAGGAAGAAGCTCACCGTCATGAGCAGGCCAAGCGCCCTGGGCGCGTGGCAGGGCCGATGAACCTGTTTCCGTTCATTGCTGCGCTCCGGCGATTTGTGGGTGAGTTCATTGGAAGGAGCAGGAGAACCACGGCTGGCGTGGTAGCAGCTCGGCTCCTGCCGAGCTGTCCGGCAGGTTCATTACCGCTGTCGCTGAGGCTCGGCAGAAGCCTCGCCCTACCACGCCAGGCGTTTTCATACACGCTCTAAGAGAAGCCACCTCTTGCGTCAGAGATGGAGGGGAAGAAGACCTCCTCGACCTGCGTTCAGCGGTTGGGCGAGGTGGTGAGGCGGCTTAGATTGGCCCAGTCCGGATCCGCCAAGGTGGCCGGAGCCTGGTCCATTTTGAGACGGGACGCTCCGAAGCCACTTAGTCTGAAGAGTTCTGCATGGCCGTCGGCGAAGCTTATGGAATAAGCACCGGCGTGACGACGCGCGGGCTTGTCGGCCAGTTCCGACTTCACACTCAAGTCCACGATGAACATGGAGTCATTGATGGTTTCCGCGTCCTCGTCAATGAGGTTCCAGAGCGACGCAGGCCGGGCAAACTGGGATTCGTTTCGGAAAAAGCGCATGACTAGGCCGCTGTCCGCCAACGGGCTGTCCAAGGCCGTGACGGTTTGGCCGCTGGGGTCGCCCACGGTTCTGCCGTTCATCCAGCAGTTGAGAGAAAAACTTCTCACAAATGGCAATCCACCCAAGTCTCGCATATCCGCGGGACAGCGACTGATCTCGACTGACTGGTGGTAAGAGAAAAGCTTGGAGGCGCGCGCCAGATTCACATTGGTGCAGGCATACTGCGGCGCGGGACCGTACATCGGGTCGTGGGGAGACCCGGCGAAACCGAGGAACCAATCCGCCGGATTCGGCTGCCGTGGCGCAAGCAAGGGAAAATTGACAGGCAACTCGCCACTGTTATCGGAGACGTAGTTGAAGGACGCCATGCCGAGTTGTCGGAGATTCGACAGGCAGGCAGCTCTCTGCACGCGGACTTTGGCCAAGTTCATCGCCGGCAAGAGGAGCGCCAACAGAACCGCCACGATGCCGAGCACCACCAAGAGCTCTATCAGCGTGAAGGCATCACATCGGCGTGGCCGGGTTGGTTTCATAGGACAGATTCGGGCACAAATTCAATTTGCCAAGTCCGCTTGCCCGCGCAAGCTGGGCACAGCATGCCACCCGCCCCGACGATTTCAAGCTTTAATTTCGGGGAATCCGGATTTAACCCAGGGTTCGTTCCTCTGCCGAAGCTGGGTGGGCGCGCTGCCGGTGGGGACGGCGGTGCCAATGCAACGGGAGGCACCGGCGTGCCGGCCACCGGCACCGCAAGCTCCTGCCGGCCAAGCCAGTCCCCCAAAACTGCTGGAAATTCAAGGCTATCTACCGCCATGGCGACGCCCGCGTCGGCCAGTGGAGCGATATCGTGAGCCTGCCGGTGGCGGGGTGAATAGAAAACGCTCCGCTCGAAAATGAAGTTGCGCGACGACACCAGGAAGGATTATTTTTGCCCCGTGACGGCAATTGAAGCACCGAAAACGGTCGTCCGTGGCCCGCAACTCTGGCCGCTGGGCGTCCAGGCCTATCATACGTTGGGCGACTTGGGCCTCATCCCGGAGAAAACCGAGCTGCTCTACGGCCAAGTGTTTTTCAAGAAGCCCAAGCCTCCTTTCCACTCCTACCTTGTCCAAAGCTTGTTCAGCTTGCTGCGAGCCGCTGTGCCGTCCGGTTTCATCGCTGGCAGTGGTCAACCCATCACCTGCTCCGATTCCGAGCCAGAACCGGATCTCTCGGTCGTGAAGGGGCGGATTGAGGACTTCCGCCATGCCCACCCCACGACCGCCGAACTGGTGATCGAGATTTGTGTGACCAGCCACGACTACGACCGCTCCAAGCTCCGCGCCTACGCCGCCGCCGGCGTGAAGGAATGTTGGCTGGTGCTGGCCCCGGAGAAACAGATCGAAGTCCACCACCAGCCGCAAGGCGAGCAGTTTGCCGAGCAAGCCGTTCACGGGCCGGGCGGAACGCTGACCAGCGCGGTGGTGCCAAGTTTCACGGTTGAGTTGGACCGCCTCTTTGCGGCGTGACAATGGCTCTGAAGCGAGAAGCAACCCGTTCATGGACACCACGCCCTTCCCCGCCGCGCCCGCCAAATGGACCTACCGCGCCATCTACCGCGTGGACGACGCCCAAGTGGGCCAGTGGAGCGCGCCGGTGAGCGTCACCGTGCCGGCGTAACTACAACCACCGATGCAAACCATGCCCGCCGGCCAGAGCGCCCTTTGGAAATACAAAGCCATCTCCTGCCAGGGCGACGCCCACGGCGGCCAGTGGAGCGAGGTGATAGGTATTGCGGTGGCAGGGTGAACACAGTACATTTCCGCCCCGGAGTTTCCCAAATGAAAACCTATCCGTCCCTCGCCCGGCGGCCCTTGCGCCGCCTCGCCCGGTTTGTCGCCTTCGCGCTGCTGCTCGGCGGTGCGGCCCGCCTGCCAGCGCAGGACTTCCGCATCACCGGTGCTTACCTTCGCCCCGACGGTCGCATCGTCCTGCAATACCCGGCGAACACCGACTCTTACTACGTCCTCCACCAAGGTCCGCTGACCAACCTCATCCAGGCCGCAGACGTGAAACTTGGCGTCAACGGCACCGGCGAACTGGTCGGCGGCCTGCCGCCGGATTCCGTTGAGCCAGGTTTCTTCCGCGTCCTCCAAGTCCCCGTCACCCAGCCGCTCGACTCCGACGGCGACGGCTGGAATGACGTGGACGAAATCACCGTCGGCAGCAACCCGTTAGACCCGCGCTCCCGCCCACCGTTGATGGTTGTGGCGAGGCCGACCGTATCCATTCTCGTCCCGGCGAATGTCGGGCCGGAAGGGCTGGCGCTGAATACCACGGTGGCCAATCCGCCCGTGTCGGTGCTCGTCCCGGCGAATGTCGGGCCGGAGGGACTGGCCCTGAATACCACCGTTGCCAATCCGCCCGTGTCGGTGCTCGTCCCGGCGAATGTCGGGCCAGAAGGGCTGGCGCTGAATACCACGGTGGCCAATCCGCCTGTGTCGCTGCTGGTGCCAGCGAATGTCGGGCCGGAAGGACTGGCGCTGAATACGACCATTGCCAATCCGCCTGTGTCGCTGCTGGTGCCGGCAAATGTCGGGGCGGAAGGACTGGCGCTGAATACGACCATTGCCAATCCGCCTGTGTCGCTGCTGGTGCCAGCGAATGTCGGGCCGGAAGGGCTGGCGTTGAATACCACCATTGCCAATCCGCCTGTGTCGCTGCTGGTGCCGGCGAATGTCGGGCCGGAAGGGCTGGCGATGAATACCACCATTGCCAATCCGCCCGTGTCTGTGCTGGTGCCAGCGAATGTCGGGCCGGAAGGGCTGGCGCTGAATACCACGATTGCCTATCCGCCCGTGTCAGTGCTGGTGCCGGCAAATGTCGGGGCGGAAGGGCTGGCGCTGAATACCACGATTGCCAACCCGCCCGTGTCAGTGCTGGTGCCGGCAAATGTCGGGGCGGAAGGACTCAGCCTCAATACCGTCATCGCCCAACCTCCGGTGCGGGTCCAAATCCAGGGCCAATGAACCCCGGCTCGCGCCATTTCCCCGTAGCGGCGGCTCGACCGAGCGCCGCCCATCAACTCCGCCTCGCCCGGAGCGTCACCAGACCCCGACGCCGGGTCAGGGGACCCGGCCTACAGCTTGTAGGCCGCGTGCCCTCACGCGGCGGCCCACCGCTGGACATGGCCCCCGCAAACCCTTTTGCGCGCTACCCGGCGGATGCCCACGGCGGAGCGCCGACATTCTTGTCGGCCAGTCCGTGCGAACCAGCACCACGCCGACAAAAATGTCGGCGCTCCGCCATGGGCGCGATTCGCTGGAGCGCTGGTTTCCAACCGGCTGGGGACGACCCAGCGCGCCAAGCCGGTTGGAAACCGGCGCTCCGACTGGCTGTCCGCCAGTCCGCGCAAGCGGGGACCACACCCACAGCGGAGCGCCGACCTTCTTGTCGGCCAGTTTGTGCGAACCGGCACCACGCCGACAAAAATGTCGGCGCTCCGCTGTGGGCGCTCCGGCTGGCTCCGACCATTTCCGACTGATTTACGGTTTAGTTAAAACATCAACAAACAAACAACACATACTATGAAACATGTAAGAACACAGTGCCTTCATCGCACCGTCAAAAACGCGCTCCTGGCCAGCCTGCTTGGCGGGTTCGGAGCGGTCCACAGCCACGCTCAGCTCTCCTTCAACTCCGGCAGCACCGGGGCCGACGGCGCGCTGAACGTCACCAGCAACACCACGAAGGCTCTGCCAGCCGATGGTGTCTTCAACTACACCACCATCACCGTCGCCTCCGGTGCGACGCTGAAATTCACAACCAACACACTTAACACCCCGGTCCATCTCCTGGCCACCGGCGACATCCTGATCAACGGGACCATTGATGTCAGCGCCAGCGGCGCAAAATCGGGAGGACCGGGCGGTTTCGATGGCGGCAAGTCGGCATACGGGTCGCTGCCGAGTGGAGATGGTTATGGTCCCGGCGGAGGGCGCGGTACTGCTGCCGGTTCATACGCGACGACTGGGTCTCAGGGAGGGACGACTTATGGCAGCCCCTTGCTGATTCCTCTCGTCGGCGGTTCTGGTGGGGGAGGAGGCTCACGGATTGATGCTGGCGGTGGCGGCGCAATCTTGCTGGCATCAAGCACTCGCGTTGATCTAAGCGGCTCCGTCCTGGCTACTGGCGTGCTGAGGTATTACGGCTATGGGGCCGGAACCGGAGCGGGAAGCGGTGGCGCTGTGCGCATCGTAGCGCCGGTCGTGGCTGGTCGGGGCACTGTGAATGTGTCAGGCGGTATGGACACTTGGAATAACATCGGCGCAGGTGGAGTTGGCCGTATCCGTATTGACTGCATGGATCGCCGTTCGCTGGCGCTAGGTCTTTCGGGCGCTTTAACCATCGGCGCCAACATGGTCGCCCTTCCTGCGGTTACTCCGCGTCTGGATGTCATCCAAGTCGGCACCAACACCATTCCCGTGGGAACATTGCCGCCGTTGTTCTTCATGTTCCCGCAACCGCCGGGCATCGCGTCGAACCAAGTTGTGAATGTGAAAGTGCAGGCTGCGGACTTTGGCGGCAACGTGCCGATCCGCATCGCCCTCATACCGGACAGCGGCACCAGCACCACCTACGACACGAACATTGACAACACCATCAGCCCCGCCACCGTCACATTGCCTGTAACTGTGCCCGTGAACGTGCCAGTGCAAATCAACGCCTGGACGCGCTAATCTGTATTCCGCGCCGCTAGTCCGGCGCGGAGCCAGCTTCGCCCCGCACTCTGGTTCCCTGGAGTGCGGGGTTTGTCTTGCCCGCAGCGGCTTTCTGGCGTCAGCCGCCATCTTCTTCGGAGCGGGAAACTGGCGGCGGTCACCAGACCGCCGCTACGCTGCCGGGCAGCCGGGCAACCAATCCGCGAGTCTCCCGTAGCGGCGTCTCGGCAGAGCGCCGCCATTCTCCTCCGCCGGGTCGGCCAGCGTCGGCCCGGCGGCTTTTGCATTTGAGCACAACCGTTTTGTCCGGTAGGGTCTGGCCATGACAGCGACCAATGTCATTGAAGAAATCAAGCACTTGCCGCCCGGCGAACAGGCCGAGGTCATTGAGTTTGCCTTCCAGCTTGCCCGCAAACGCCAGCTTTCCGGTGAGGAGTTGGGAGAGTTGGCCAGGCAAATGGTGGAGGCAGAAGATCCGGCGCGAGCCAACCGGTTGCAGGAAGAAATCGTGCGCGGATTCTACGGCGGCGGGCCTCATGCCTGAAATCCGCCGCCAGAATCTGCCCGAAGCGTTGCTCCGGCATCTGTTGCTGCGGGTGCGTGAGCGCGAGATTTCCCACGAGCAGATCGTCCTGTTTGCGCAATGGCTGGACACGCACCCTGAAGTTCCCATAGGGCGCTGGTACAAGCGGTTTCCCGGTATGACCGTCTGCGGCGAAGGTGAGTTGATCAAAACCTTTTTGCTGGCCGGACAAGTGGCAACCGGCGAGGAGTTGGCGTGATCGTCGCCCCGCACAAGCATCTGAAACGGCTTGAACCTGGTCGGGCAGGGCTTCGAAGGCGCGGGAAAAGGTGACGGACCAGGTTTGCAGGGCGGCAGCCACGGTTCACCCGGTTTGGCGAATGGTGAATTGACCGGCGGCGATTTCACGGCGGGACTCATCAAGTTTGGCAGCCACTTCGTCGGTCAGTTCGAGGTGGTCTTCCACATAGTCATCGAACCAACGGTGAAGCTCCGCCAGTTCAGCGGGAGAGAGTCGCGGATCAGTTGGGCGTGGACCCACACAGCTTCTTGTCAAAATGCCTTGGGCAAGCCAAAGTCAGGCCATGCCGATTACGCTGGATGAAATTGTCGAAGAAGCCCGCGAGATGCCGGGCGATGTGGTCGCGGAATTGATTGACCGGATCATGCTCGCACGGCACGGCGGCGTAGAGCCGTCCGTCGCCACGGCTTGGAAGGCGGAGACGGATCGCCGCATCGCGGAGATTGAATCGGGGCAGGTCGCGGGGGTGCCGCTCGCCGCCTCGTTGGCGCGAGCGCGCAAGCTGGCCGGTTTGTGAAGCACCTACTGCATCCTGAGGCGGACGAAGAATTCGCGGGGGCGGTGCGTTACTATTCCGCGATTTCGCCGGAGCTTGGCGTGCGTTTCTAGCGCGAGCTGGAGCGGCTGTTTCGCGAGATTTGCGCCGACCCGGAACGCTTCCGCCGATTTGATCCTCCCGCACGCCGGCATTTCAGCCGCGCCTTTCCCTACGCCGTCATATTTCTGGACCAGCCGGAGGTCATTTGGATCGTCGCCGTCATGCACATGAAGCGGCAGCCGGGTTACTGGCGCACTCGGCATCGCGGCCGGTTTTAGGATTCACGTTTATCAAGGCAGTCCCAGCCGTGGCCAAGAGGGCTGTAGCCCCAGCGGGGCGCGATGCCGCCGCGCCCCGGAACGAAATGTTCGCCCTCCATCGCGCTCCTACGGAGCTAAACCCTCCTCGCAACGCTGGTGGCTATAAACATCCCGGCCCTCCGCCCGCCGCAGCGGCTTTCGGCAGAAAGCCGCCATCTTCTTCGGAGCGGGAAACTGGCGGCGGTCACCAGACCGCCGCTACGCTGCCGGGGAGCCGCAATAAATGGGTCAGGCGGAGCTCTCCCCGTGTCGCCTAACGCCGAGTGTCATTTTGAACTGGCGCTGGCCGACGCTGGCGGCAATCTTAGCCCTGCGTTCGCCACAGGAGTCCCCGCGGGCCACCACGCGCCGGGTCGAGGCGGGGCTGATCGAAGTCAGTCTCACCAATGTCGGCGAACTCGACTTTTCTTACCGGCTTGCCGTGGTAGCGCGGTGGCGTGAGGCCCGCTTGGTAGCGGGTGGCGCACGGCGTGACTTAGAACTGGTGGAGGTGAATGTCTCCGCCGCCAGGTTTCAAACCCCAGCGCAGCCGTGTCGGCTGGCACCCGGCGAGGTCCGGGTCATCGGCTGGCTGCGACTGAACCAAGATGTTGAGGTCAAATTGAACTATAGAAGAATTAAGAGCCTGTTTGAAAATGTCTGCTGCGGTAG
Source organism: uncultured Verrucomicrobiota bacterium (assembly GCA_903847485.1). Taxonomy (GTDB): domain Bacteria; phylum Verrucomicrobiota; class Verrucomicrobiia; order Limisphaerales; family JAJXZI01; genus CAINDV01. The sequence goes on along the minus strand of CAINDV010000830.1, from coordinate 11,562 downwards.
GGCGAGGCTCCTGCCGAGCCTTTCGGAACCAGCGCGCAGCGGCTGCCGTCGAGGCTCGGCAGGAGCCTCGCCCTACCGCTGGGCGACTTTTCAAACACGCTCTAAGGCGGCGCTGGCAGCGGGAACGCTGGCGGTGGCCGTGACGCAGGCCGACGCCTGCGGGCCGTGGTTTCTCAGTACTTTGCTCGACCGCGGCGACGACGCGGTGCTCGTGGCACCGAGGGCGAGTTTTCGCGGCGAGTTGGAGCGGATGCGGTTGGTGCCGCCCGCCTTCCACGCAGTGCCGGCCACTAACACCTACGCCGGGCAAACTTTCGACGCGGAAGTCGGCGATCTGCGCGCCGCGTTGCTGCGGGCTAAGGTGGACGAGGCACAGATTGAGGAAACTGTTTCCCAATACACGCTCGAACGGGCGAAGCTCCGAGACTTCGCCAAAGCGACTGAAGATAGGAATAACTCTGACGGCGAACCCAAGCGGACTCTCGACCAATGGCCGGCCATCACCACTGGACTGCCGTCGGAGTTCGCCCGTTACTTCACCGGCAGCGTCGCCTGGCACGCCGGGCTGACCAATGCGGCTCGCGCCGACTGGGAGAACCTTTTGCGCCTGCCCGCCGAACAGCGGCACTTTCGCTCGACCTGGGCGGCGTACATGCTGGGTCGCGCCTGGCACGACGAGGACATGGACAAGGCCACGAGTTATTACCAACAGGTCCGCGCGCTGGCCAAGGCCGGCTTTGGCGACCGCCTCGGCCTGGCGGCGGCGAGCCTGGGCTGGGAAGCGCAGTTACTCTGGCGGCAAAAGCATCACCAGGAAGCCATCGAGCTTTATCTGGATCAACTGGCCACCGGCGACGACACGGCGGTGAACTCACTGCGCTTCGCGGCTGGCCAGGTAAGCAAGCTAGGCACACCCGTCATGCAGTCACTGGCGGCGAACTCACGCACCCGCCGGGTCGTCACGGCCTTCGTCATTTCTACCAGAGGCTTCGAGTTTCCCTCCGCGTCCATAGAAGAGCTGGACGCGGATTCCGATCAGCGACGCGACTCTTTCGCAACACGCTGGCTGGACGCCGTGGAGGCGGCGAACGTGCGGGACGTGGAATCTGCCGAACTGTTCGCGCTGGCGGCGTATCAGTCGGGCCGGTGGGACGTGGCGCAACGCTGGATCAATCGTGCCCGCTCAACGCCGACGGTGCAATGGCTGGAGGTCAAACTTCTACTGCGCGCCGGCCAGGTGGACCAGGCCGCCGCGATGTTGAGCGGCTTGACGCGGTTGTTTCCGCTGGAGCCTCCCGCCGAGAAGGTGTCGCCGGCGTTGGCGGACAGCCTGGCAATGGACTACGACGCCGATTCCAAAACGGCCGCCCAGCAGGTCTGGGGCGAGTTCGGCACATTTTGCCTGGCCCGCCGCGAATACACCGAGGCGCTGGACGCGCTGCTCCGGGCGGACTTCTGGATGGATGCCGCCTACGTTGCCGAACGTGTGCTGACTGTGGACGAGCTTCGGAGCTACGTGGACCGCAACTGGCCGGCATCGGTTCGCAAAGAGTCGGCGGAATCGGAAGAGGCAGCATCTTTGCGGGAAAGTGATCCGGGGGTGAATATCCGCTACCTGCTCGCCCGGCGGCTGTCGCGCTTGGAGCGTTATGCCGAGGCGTGCAACTACTATCCGCCGGAGTGGAAGGCGAGCTTGGACGAACTGTGCGCATTGCTTCAGAAAGGTGCCGAGGAAAGCCTGCCCGCGATGGATCGTGCCCTGGCTTTGTTCGCCGCTGCCCGCATCACGCGCACTAACGGTCTCGAGCTAATCGGCACCGAAGTCGAGCCGGACTGGCATGTGCATCGCGGGGATTATCAGGAAGGTGTCACCGTCGCTTCGCGCAGGGGGGAAGCCTTGACGAACCTATCGCAAGTTAACGAAGAGGAACTGCCTGACGGAGGTGAACCAGTGCAAGTTCGCGCAGGTCTGACGAACCAACTGCATGCCAGCGAAGAAGAACTGGTGCGCGCCACCATCCACACCGTGACGCCAGACACTCGCTGGCACTACCGCGACCAGGCCGCGCTGCTCGGTCTGCGGGCGGCGCAACTCGTCCAGGACAATTTCCAGAAGATGTCGGAGATCATCATAACCTCCAAAGCATGGTTGCAGGATGCTGCGGTGGCCGAGAAGTTCTACCGGGAAGTCGCCGCGCTGGGCTGGCAGGCAGCCAAGGGGATGCCGGACAACTCAGATGAAACGGCGCGCGTGCTGTGCCAGGCCGGCGCGTGGATCAAGTATTGGAGTCCGAAAGAGGCGGATGTCTTCTATAAGGCGCTGGTGCGCCGCTGCGGCAAGACTGCCATAGGCAAGCAGGCTGACCGGATGCGGTGGTTCCCAAGGCTGGACGAGAACGGCAATCTTGTCCCTTGGCATCCCGATCCGCCGACCGAAGTGCCGCCATTTGAACCGCCACCGGCTCCGGATTCGCTTGATAAGTCAGTGCTCGCGGTCCCTGAAACCGTGCCCGCGCCGACTCTGGACACCACCGGTTTCTGCTATGTCCTGCATCGTGGAAACTCACTGCAAGACGTGGCTGACGCCGTACGCACCGACCACGGGATTGAGGTAAGTGTGGACGAAATCTTAGCCGCCAATCCGGGAGTAACACCATCGAAGCTCAAGCCTGGGCTGAAGATTTTCATTCCTCTGCCGATGGATCCAGCCGAGTTTCCGGAGGCTCTCATGGACCGGCCGATTCCGCCCGTCAAACCGCCCACGCCCGAACCGCCACCGGCCGGCCGCCCGTGATCCGGACGGAGCACCGCACTGAGATCTGGAGGTCTTAGAGCGTGTTTGAAAATGCCGACCGTGGTAGGGCGAGGCTCCTGCCGAGCCTTTCGGAAGCAGCGTGTGGTTGCCCCCGTCGCGGCTCGGCAGGACCCTCGCCCTACCACGGCAGGAGTTTTCAAACAGGCTCTTAGTTCAATGCCGCAGGGGTAGCATGTTTTGAAGAGTGTTACGAGTTTCTCGGTAGTTGGTTGAGGTTCTTTCAAAACTGTAGGAGCCGACTTAAGGAGGCTCTGAATTCAAAGCAGAAAGCAGAAAGCAGAAATTCAAGAGTAAGCCTCCTTACGTCGGCTCCTACAGTTTTGAAAGAACCTCTTCAGTTTGAATAAATCTCTTCGACGCCGAGCCAAGGATCTTGGTTTAATTGCCAAGCCTTGAGACTGTCAAGGCTTGACGTGACTAAATGAATTCGACTATGAAAATGATGACTATGTGGGCCGCCGTGATGGCAGCCGCGACTATGGTTGTCAGCGTGGTGTGCGGAGCTGCGGAGCCGGTGGCCCAGACCGGAACGCTCACTGCGACAGCCGCGAACCGTTTGCTGGAGCGCGACTGGCTGTTCCAAGCCATGAACGAGCCGCTCCGGCAGAGGACGGCCCGGGAGATTGGCTGGGCCCAGGAATTGACTAAGCGCCTGGCCCGGAGCCCGCCCGCCCCTGATTTGTCCGCTGAGTTGGCCCAACTGGGAGCACTTAGCAAACGCCTGGCCGAGCTTGCTGACGAAACTAAGGTGACACCGTCTGAGCCAGCCGGGGCGCTACCGGGTTGGATCTGGTATCCCGAGGGCCGACCGGCGGAAGATGCCCCGGCAGCCGTGCGGTTTTTCCGCTGCCGGTTCGAGGTGCCGAAAGGCGTGTGTGGGGCGGAGCTGCGCATTGCGGCGGACGACGCTTGCGAGGTCTTTCTCAACGGCACCCAGGTCGGCACCCATGACACATGGTCGAGAACCGCCGTCTTCACTGTCGGAGGACTATTGAAGCCGGGTGGAAATGTTCTGGCTGTGCGCGCGGAGAACAAGCCCGCCCCCAGCAAGAATCCTGCGGGACTGATCGCGCGCCTGGCCATGACCCTGAACGACGGCGCGGAAACTGCCGTCGTTTCCGACGGCTCCTGGCGCTCCGATAAGAATGAGCATCCGCAATGGGAGCAGGCGGCTTTTGATGACTCATCCTGGAAGGCGGCGATGGTGACTGCGCCGTTCGGCGAGGGACCCTGGGGGAGAATAGCCGGACTAAGTGAGGCGGATTCACAAGTCTCGTTTTACGCCGCCGAGGATCCAGCCGTGAAGGAGCTGTATTTCGCCGTGCGACGATTAAAACGGAGCATCCTGTTCAAGAATCCCGCGTTGGACTTTACCCAACTGTTGTTCATAGACCAGCCGCTGCCGCAAGGAGAGAACTCCCTTCATGAAGCCATCCACCGCATGGGTATCATGGCGGTCCCAGGTGGCCGGTTGGTGGTACTGGATGGGTTGCACCCGGGGGGCAAGCTCCGCCAACTGGCACCCGATCAGGCGGGCAGTTTCTGGCGGCCCGACCTATCCTTCGATGCTCGCAAGGTTCTTTTCTGTTTCAAGCCGAAGGATGACAAGAGCTTCCACCTTTATGAGATAAGCCTGGATGGCACTGGCCTGAAGCAACTGACCAACAGTGAATACGATGATATTGATCCGATCTATCTTCCCGACGGACACCTCATGTTCACTACCACGCGCGGTAACAGTTATGTGCGGTGCGGACCATTTATTTACTCCTATATCTTGGCCCGCTGTGACGCCGACGGAGGCAATGTCTATCTGATCAGCCACAACGGCGAACCGGATTTCGTGCCGGCCCTGTTGCCCGACGGTCGAGTGATCTACTCACGTTGGGAATACTCGGACAAGCCCCTCTGGCGCCTCCAGAAACTCTGGACCACTGGCCAGGACGGCACCGGCACCGCTCATTTCTGGGGCAACCAGTCGGTTTGGCCGGATCATCTTTCCGAGCCGCGCCCGATGCCCGGCAACCGCCGCGTTATGTTTTCGGGAGTGGGCCACCATGACTGGTGGTCTGGCTCGATTGGAATCGTTGACCCGGACCAGGGCCGGGATTTTCCTCATGGCCTGACCAAGGTCACCGCCGACCTCCGCTGGCCGGAAGTGAGCCAGCCGCCCCAAGACCAGCCGGAAGCGGCTGACTATCATGCCTCTGGCCGCTTCACGGGCTACAAGACTGCCTATCCAATTTCCGAGGAAGATTTCCTTGTCTCAGCCCGGGGCGAAGGGGACAAGTTCCGTCTCTATCTGATGGATACCCACGGCAACCGCGACCTCATTTACGAAGGCCAGCACAATGTCTGGCACGCTATGCCGGTCAAACCCCGGCCCGCACCTCCTGCGCAGCCGAACAAGGTGGCCTGGCCGGGCACGGGTAAGGATCGCAAAGCGGTCGAGCCGGGCTTCTTCTTCAGCGGCGACGTCTATCAGGGTGTGCCTGGTCTGACGCGCGGGATGGTCAAATACCTGCGGGTCTTTCAATTGGACTACAAGACTTATTCCACCTGGAACAAAACCTATCGCCACAGTGGCCCCACCGTCTCCATCGTGCAGGAAGAGGGCGTAAAACGGATACTGTCCGAGGTGCCGGTGGAGGCCGACGGCTCGGTCTATTTCAAAGTGCCCGCCGGGCACGCCCTCTACTTCCAACTCTTGGACGAGGACCGGCGGTGCCTGCAAACCATGCGGAGTTTCACTGGAGTGATGCCTCGCGAACTGCGCGGCTGCACTGGCTGCCACGAGGGGCACAGCACTGCGCCCTCCGCGCCCAACGCCCTGGCCCTGCGGCGTTCGCCGACAGAACTTTCGCCGCCGCCCTGGGGCACCGAAAGCATCAGCTTCGAGCGCTTTGCCCAGCCGGTGCTGGATCGCTACTGCGTCAAGTGTCATCGCGGTGACAAAGATTCCCCGGAACCTAACCTCGCCTTGCGGCCTGGACACGACGTCTTCAAGGAGCCTTACCTTACGCTCGTCGGCCCCGCCGGCTGGGGCAATCCGGTCTCCGGCGGTAAGCCTGGCTATGGCATCGCCGGGGCCATCCCAGTCGAAAGCTATGATCAAAACGATCCGCAAGCCCTGGTAACTCTCCGCCCCATGCGATACCTCTCCCGCAGCAGCCGGCTGATCGAACTGGCCGCCAGCGGCCAGCATTACGATGTGCAAGCAGCGCCGGCGGACCTGCACCGGCTGATTGCGTGGGTGGACGCCTGCTGTCCTTTCATGGGCGAGGAGGAACTGCGCGCTCAGGGAGACCCGAACTTCCCCGGCATTGAGCGTCTGCCTATCCGTCCCCGCGTGGCCAGCGCCCCGGTCATCGAACGGCCATGACCTCGTAACTCCTGACTGACGCTGACCCGTGAAAGGGTAAGTCCCGGAACACGGAACTCAAGCGCCTGGAGCAGCGATTCCCGTGCGGAAGGCATTTGGCAACAGAAGCGCCATTAGCTTCTGAGGCCGAAAAGCTGATGCGAGCCGTATTTTCCAACGGCCCGATCGGGACTGTCTCGCAAGAAATGAGTAAGCTTTGCCAAGCGCCGGTGAGTAGTCAGCGACAATATCTCCAAACTGCCCCGGTCATCAATTTGTATGCCTGAGTATGCTTGAGTCACTCCTTTATCCGAAGTCGATCGCCGTGATCGGTGCCTCGCGGGAAACCGCCAAGGTGGGCCATGCTTTCATCGCCAATCTCATCAAGAGCGGCTTCGAAGGCAAGGTCATCCCCGTCAACCCCAAGGCGGACGAAATCCTGGGCCTCCGATGTTACCCCGACCTTACCGCCTACGACGGCAAGATTGAACTAAGTATCATCGTGGTGCCGCCCAAGTTCGTCAAAGACGCCATTGAGAAATCCATCGCCGCCGGGGCCAAGGAATTGATCGTCATTACCGCCGGCTTCAAGGAAGTCAGCCTCGAAGGTGCCCAAGTCGAGAAGGAGTTAGTCGCGCTCTGTCAATCCAAGGGCGTGCGGCTCATGGGTCCCAACTGTCTGGGCGTGCTCAATACGCACCATAAGATGAACGCCACCTTCGCTCCGGCCCTCCCGCCGCCCGGTGGTATCTCACTTATCTCCCAATCCGGAGCGCTGTGCGTCGCGATCTTGGATTGGGCGCAAAAGCAGAAGCTCGGCATGGCGAAGGTCTTTAGCATCGGTAACAAGGCCGATCTCAACGAGGCCGACTTTCTCCAAGCTCTGGCCCAAGACAAGGAAACCTCTGTCGTCGCCGCCTACTTGGAGAGTATTACCGATGGCAACCGTTTCCTCCGCATCGCTGAGGAGGCTGCGAACATCAAGCCCGTCGTCGTCCTTAAGGTGGGCATTACCTCCGCCGGTGCTAAGGCGGCCTCCTCTCACACCGGTAGTCTCGCCGGCGCGGACATCGCTTATGGCGCGGCCTTCAAGCGCGCTGGCGTCATCCGGGCGGAGGATTTCGAGTCACTCTTTGACTATGCGCTGGCCTTTGCCACGCAGCCATTGCCGGCGGGCAACCGCGTCTGTGTTATCACTAACGCTGGCGGCCCCGGCATCATGGCGGCCGACGCCGCCGAGATGCGCGGGTTGAAGATGGTTTCACCCAGCGAGCACACTAAGAACACACTGCGTCCGTTGCTGCCCGCCGCTGCGTCGGTGAACAATCCGATTGACGTGCTCGGCGACGCCGAACCGGAGCGTTACATCAATGCGTTTCAACTGGCGCAGGAAGACGAGAATGTGGATGCGATCGTGGTGGTGGTAACGCCCCAGAACATGTCGCAGCCGTATCTGCTCGCCGAAAAACTCGCCGCCGCGCACAAGGGTAAGAAGCCTCTACTGTGCGCCTTCATGGGCGGCGACGACGTCGAGGCCGGCAAGGTGAAATTGATGGCGCTGGGCATTCCGAACTATCCCTCCCCGGACCGTGCTATGGGCGCGCTCAAGGCTATGTGCGATTACGTCGCCTGGCGGGCCAGGCCGGCGCGCATCGTCACCCGCTTCCCGGTCAACCGCCGCCGGGTGGACCGCATCCTCCAATCGCAGATTCGCGGTGGCATCACCCAGGTCGGCGAGGTCGAGGCCAAGGAAATCCTGCGCGCCTATGAGTTCAACGTCCTACAGGGGCACCTCGCCCGCACCTCAGACGAGGCAGTGGACATCGCCGAGCGCATTGGCTACCCCGTGGTCCTGAAAATCTCTTCGCCGGACATCATCCATAAGTCGGACTTTGGCGGCGTGCGCATCAACATCGCCAATGCCGAGCAGGTCCGCGATAACTTCGACCTGATGATCCTGCGCATCCAGAAGCGTGCGCCTAACGCCTATCTTCGCGGCGTGTTTGTCGAGAAGATGGGCCAGCGCGGACGCGAGATGATTCTCGGCATGACGCGCGACCCGCAGTTCGGGCCGATGCTCATGTTCGGCTTGGGCGGCATCTTCGTCGAAGTAATGAAGGACGTTACCTTCCACCTCGCACCAATTACCTCCGAAGAGGCAATGCAGATGCTCAAAGGCACGCGCTCTTATGCCTTGCTTGAGGGTGCCCGCGGTCAGGCACCGGTGGACCTTGATGCCATCGCCGTCGCGCTCCAACGCATTAGTCAGTTGGCGACTGATTACCCCGAGATTTCGGAACTGGACATCAACCCGCTAATCGCCGGCCCCGTCGGCATGGAACCTTACGTCGCGGATGCCCGCATGACGCTTTCAAATGTTGCAACCAATGGTCAAACCAATGAGCACCACTAAGCCCTCTTTCGATCCCGCCTGGCAGGCGAAGTATTCCGCCCAAGTCCTGACTGCCCCCGACGCCGTGAAACAAATCCGGCCCGGGCAGCGCATCTTCATCGGCACCGGCACCGGTGAGCCGTTGGAACTGGTCAGCGCCCTGAGCAGGCGCGCCACAGAGTTGCCCGACACCGAGATAGTCCACCTGCTCACCTTTGGCGACGCCCCATATGCTCATCGCGAGATGGCGCAATACTTCCGGGTGAATAGCTTCTTCATCGCCGAGAATGTGCGCGACATCATCCAGGAAGGGCTGGGCGACTACACGCCGGTGTTTCTTTCCGACATCCCGCGCCTGTTCGATTCCGGCCAGTTACCGCTCGACGTGGCCCTCATCCATGTCAGCCCGCCGGACGAGTTTGGCATGTGCAGCTTCGGCGTCTCCGTGGACATCGTCCGCAGCGCCGCCGAGAATGCCTCGCTGGTTATCGCCCAAGTCAACCCCAACATGCCCCGGACGCTCGGCGATTCGTTCATCCATGTCCATGACATTGACGTGCTGGTGCCTTCCGACGCCGCCATCCTAGAAGTGCCGCCGCCGGTGGTGACCGAGGTAACTCGGCAGATTGCCGAATTCATCGCCTCGCTGGTCGAAGATGGCTCCACCATTGAGTTCGGCATCGGTAAGATTCCGCAGGCGCTCTTTGCCTTCCTCAAGGACAAGAAAGACCTCGGCGTTCACACCGAGATGGTTACGGATAACATCATCGAACTAATCGAATCCGGCGCTGTCACCGGGGCGCGCAAGACGACCGACCGCAATAAGGTGGTAGCCAGCTTCGCCCTCGGCACTAAGCGACTCTACGATTACATAGATAACAACCCGCTGTTCTCCTTCCACCCGACCGAGTACGTCAACGATCCATCCATCATCCGGCAGCAGCATAAGATGGTGGCGGTCAACACCGCCCTCGAAGTGGACCTAACTGGCCAAGTGTGCGCCGACTCTATCGGCTCGAAGTTTTTCTCCGGCGTCGGTGGCCAGGTGGACTTCAATCGTGGCGCGGCCAAATCCAAAGGTGGCAAAGCCATCATCGCCCTGCCTTCGACGGCGCGCGGTGGCACTGTCTCCCGGATCATGACGCACCTTAGTCCGGGGGCCGGCGTCGTTACTACTAGGGCGGGAGTGCACTATGTCGTTACCGAGTACGGGGTCGCCTATCTTCACGGTAAGAGCGTTCAAGAGCGCGCCCTAGCCCTGATCAGCATCGCGCACCCGAAGTTTCGCGCCGACCTACTGCGCGACGCCATCGAAGCTAAGTACCTGTCCGCCACGATGGCGGACAAGGAAGGCAAGATCCTAGTCGGCCCCAAGGAACTGCGCACGACTTACCTGCTCAACAACGGTACCCAGCTTAACTTCCGCGCCATTCATCCGACCGACGAGCCGCGCATGAGAGACTTGTTCTATAAGCTCTCCGCCGCGACGATTTACTACCGCTTCATGAGCCATCAGAAGCGCGTCTCCCGGCACCAGATACAAGACTTCGTCTATATTGACCACCGCAACGATGTCACCATCGTCACCACGCTGCCCGAGGCTCACGGCGAAGAAATCCTAGCCGTCGGCAGCTATTACTTGGACCAGAAGACTAACCTAGCCGAAGTCGCCTTCGTCGTCAGCGATAAGTGGCAGAACCACGGCATCGGCACCTTCCTGCTTAAGCATCTTATGCGGATAGCACGCCGCAACGGCATCCGCGGTTTCACCGCCGAGGTGCTTACCGAGAACAAGCCCATGCAAGCCGTCATCAACAAGTCGAACTGTAAGATCAAGAGTAAGTTCACCGGCAGTGTGTACAGCTACGAAATGGCTTTTGAATAGTGGTGGTTGTGTTCTTCACGCCCCCGGTCGCCAGGCCGGGGGCGTTTTCGTTTTCCGCCCGCCGGTGGACCAGACAGAGCTCGAATTTCGAAATCTAAGGAGGTTATTTCAAAACTGTAGGAGCCGACGTAAGGAGGCTCTGACTTCAAAGCAGCAAGCAGCAAGCAGAAACTCAAGAGTAAGCCTTCTTACGCCGGCTCCTACAGTGTTGAAAGAACCTTTCCAGTGAGCCTCTTTCAAAATCTTGTAGGAGCCGATGTAAGGAGGCTTACTCTTGAATTTCTGCTTTCTGCTCTCTGCTTTGAAGGAGCCTCCAAATGACGAAAGAAGAACGAAGCCCAACACACGAAACCCGCTGATCTCTCGATTAGCCGGATCCTAAGGCTCGCCACCAAACCGACTCGCCGGAGACGACGAGTCGTCATCCGGGTTCAAGGGATCTCTCCCTACGTTCCGTGCGTTCCGCAGTTGGGTCCAACTCCCTCCGGCTCAGTAATCGTAAAGTCCGCTATCCTGCGTGTAACCACCGCCGCCGCCCGGCCCGCCGCCCTCCGCGTCGGGACCGCCCATGAAATCCCCCAGCACATCGCCCATGTCGGCCTCAATCTTCTCCGGGTCTTCCCCCGCCTCGAGCCGTTTGATGGCGATGTCCAACTCTTTAGGCACCATGCCGGCGGGCATGACCTCCTTCATCTTCCTGATTAGATGGGCCATGTGCCGGGGATTGTTCTCGTCGAGATGCTCCATGTCGCGCTCCAGTTCACCCATGACCCGCTCGATGCGTGGATCGTCCAAGTCGGGCATGGGCGGACCGCCGTCCTCGCCGCCCGCCGCAGCGGGCACCGGCTCTGCGACGCCTTTGTTCACTGCAAAGCGGCTGACTTGTTTGAAGAGCTTCTTGCTGCCGCATTGCGGACAGACCGGTGCCCGCTCCGGTGTCAGGCGCTTCGAGAGGAAGCTGAAAATCCGGCGGCACTTGGGACAGGCGAATTCGTAGATTGGCATGGTAATAGTGTTTGTTAGCGCACAAAGAGTAGCCGAACCGCCCCCCAATGAAAAGTCCTGACCCAGCAATTCTCACTATGGCCGTGTCACCCCCGCCGGGTGAG